>JAGNUZ010000093.1 GCA_017986765.1 Paludibacteraceae bacterium
CTCCACGTTACAACGGACAAATTCAAAGCATCGGTCCACGTTATTGTCCGAGTATAGAAACGAAAATCATTACTTTTGCAGAAAAATCGGAGCATCAATTGTTTTTAGAACCCGAAGGCGAAAACACAACAGAATATTACCTCAACGGTTTTTCTTCGTCGCTGCCAATCGAAACGCAGATTGATGCACTGAAAGAAATACCCGCTTTTCGCAATACACATATATTTAGACCTGGCTATGCCATAGAGTACGACTTTTTTGACCCTACCCAATTACGGCATACCTTGGAAACTAAACGGGTGAAGAATCTCTTTTTTGCTGGACAAATAAACGGAACTACTGGCTACGAAGAAGCGGCAGGACAGGGGTTAATTGCAGGTATCAATGCTCACACCAACTGTGTAGGTGGCGAACCTTTTATCCTCAATAGAGATGAGGCGTATATTGGTGTATTGATTGACGACCTTGTAACAAAAGGCGTAGATGAGCCATATCGAATGTTTACCTCACGTGCTGAATACCGCATCCTTTTGCGTCAGGACGATGCTGACAGCCGCTTAACGGAAAAATCCTACAAGCTCGGATTGGCAAGCCAAGAGCGATATAACATCTTTAAACAAAAGCAACAATGGTGCGACGAAATCAGAGATTTCTTGAACAAGCATTCGGTAAAACCTGTTGAAATAAATTCATTACTAGAATC
The DNA here is from genome assembly GCA_017986765.1 of Paludibacteraceae bacterium. Classification (GTDB taxonomy): domain Bacteria; phylum Bacteroidota; class Bacteroidia; order Bacteroidales; family Paludibacteraceae; genus JAAYPI01. The sequence continues at coordinate 704 of JAGNUZ010000093.1, forward strand.
AATAGATTCAAGCCCGCTAAAGCAAACAGTAAAATTGATAGATGTACTATTGCGACCAAAAGTAAGCTTACAACTCTTAATAGATACTTTGCCTGCCTTGCAACAAGAGGTGGAAAAAATAACAAATCGAAGAGAAGAGGTTCTCGAAAAGATTGAAATTTCAGCAAAATACGAAGGCTATATTATTCGTGAACGTTTGATAGCAGACAAATTGCAACGCCTCGAAAACATTAAAATTAAAGGAAAATTTAATTACGAAACAATGAATTCCTTGTCAACAGAAGCTAAACAGAAACTAAAAAACATAGACCCTGAAACCATAGCACAAGCGAGCCGCATACCAGGCGTTTCGCCCAGCGATGTAAATATATTGTTGGTATTACTAGGAAGATAAACACAAACGTTCCACGTGGAACAAACGAGAAAAGAAAATAGAAAACCCCGTTCCACGTGGAACATAAAGCGAGAAAAATGACAAAAGAAGACGTTAAAAAAGCAATTAGAGACATCCCTGATTTCCCGTCAAAAGGGATTGTATTTAAAGACCTAACCACCGCCTTTAAAGACCCAAACTGCATGAAGTGGTTTGAAGAACAACTGTACAAAAGATATAAAGACCTTGGCATTACCAAAATCGTAGGCATTGAATCACGCGGATTTGTAGTAGCCCCTATACTAGGAAATAGACTCGGTGTAGGCTTTGTCCCCATGCGTAAAAAAGGCAAACTACCTGCGGAAACTGTCGAAATAAGCTACACAAAAGAATACGGCGAAGACATTATAGAGCTACACAAAGACTCGCTAACAGAAGATGATGTAATACTCATCCACGATGATTTATTAGCAACTGGAGGCACAATGGTTGCCGCTTGTAAATTGGCTAAAAAGTTTAATGTCAAAAAAATATATGTCAACTTTTTAGTTGAATTAGACTTCCTAGACGGAAGAAAAGACTTTGACGATGACATAGAGGTACATTCCCTACTCCACTTTTAATAAAAATGAAAGAAGATTCACTCAAAAATAAGATTGATACACTACCCGAATTACCAGGAGTGTATCAATACTTGAATAAAAAGGGTGAAATTATCTATGTAGGAAAAGCAAAGAATTTACGCAAACGGGTAAATTCTTATTTTACCAAAAATCACACTTCAAATAAAACCGCTGTTTTACTAAAAAACATTGCAGACATTCTTTATGCCATTGTAGATAGTGAGGAAGAAGCCCTATTGTTGGAAAACAACCTCATCAAACAACACCAACCGAGATACAATATACTCTTGAAGGACGACAAAAGCTTTCCGTATATTTGCATCAAAAACGAAGCTTTTCCAAGGGTATTTAAAACCCGAAGCCTAATAAAAGACGGATCAGAGTATTTTGGTCCTTTTACGCACATGAATACGCTAAAAGCATTATTAGATGTAGCGAAATACGAATATCAAATACGCAGTTGTAACCTCAACCTCAGCGAAGAATTCATACGAGCAGGGAAATTCAAAGTTTGCCTTGAGTACCATATAAAGAACTGCCAAGGTCCATGTGAAAATAGGCAAACATCTGCCGACTATATGCAACGTATCAATCAGGTTCGAGCGATTGTAAAAGGGAATATTCGTGAAGTGTGTAGCGATATACTAAGCGAAATAAACGACCTAGCAGCCGAATGGAAATTTGAAGAAGCACATGTTTTAAAGCAAAAATTACAAGCCTTGGAAAATTACCAAACAAAATGGACAGTGGTAAATCCAAACATTACGCAAGTAGATGTATTTAGTTTACAAGAAAATGAAGACGAAAGTTTTATCAATTACATGAATGTAGTTAATGGCTGCATTGTGCAAGCTTATACATTGTCGTACAAAAGACAAATAGAAGAAAACAAAGAAACCATATTGGGTATTGCAATAATTGAAATGAGAGAACGATTTAAAAGCGAGGCAAAAGAAATTATCGTACCCTTTATACCCGAAGGTAGAATCAAAAATGCTGAATTCACCGTACCTTTGCGAGGAGATAAAAAAAAATTGCTCGAATTATCCGAGAAAAATGCCTTGCAATATAAGGTAGATAGACTCAAACAGGCCGAAAAACTCAATCCTGAGCAACGAACAACCCGCATATTAAAGCAAATACAAACAGATTTGCAGATGTCGGCACTACCCTTTCATATTGAATGTTTTGATAACTCGAATACACAAGGCACAAACCCCGTGTCAGCTTGTGTGGTATTTAAATCAGCTAAACCCGCAAAAAAAGACTATCGACACTACCACATAAAGACTGTAGTAGGACCTGACGACTTCAAGAGCATGCAAGAGGTGGTTTCTAGGCGATACAGCCACCTTTTGGGGGAAAACGAACCATTGCCACAGCTCATTGTAATAGACGGTGGGAAGGGGCAGTTAAGCGTGGTATATGAAATACTGCAAGAATTAGGAATAGAAAAACAAGTAACTGTCATTGGAATTGCCAAACGATTAGAAGAAATATTTTTCCCGAACGACCCTATCCCCTTGTACTTAGATAAAAAATCGGAGACTCTCAAAGTAATTCAACAATTGAGAGACGAAGCCCACCGTTTTGGAATTACCTTCCACAGAAATATTCGTAGCAAAAAACAAGTTCTCTCCAGTCTGGATACAATTGACGGTATTGGCGAGAAAACAAAAACCTTGTTGCTGAAAAATTTCAAAAGCGTGAAGCGATTAAAAGAATCTTCTTTCGAGGAAATAAAAAAAGTCGTTGGAAAATCAAAAGCACAAAAAATTCAGGAATTTTTCCTAAAAGAGGAGAAATAGGCTATTTTCACGCTATTTGCAAACTTTTTCATATCAATAAAATATCGCTTAATCATCTTTTAATCAAATAATTAAGCGATATTTCTCGTTCTCAGGATGCACTATTTAAACTCGACAACTCAGTTGTACACAAATAATACAGCTATAAACAGCTATTTTTTTTAGAATACTAATTTCTCCACCCTATCTTTTCCTATTTGCAACAAATACACTCCCTGACGTAATTGATACGTTTTATGAGTTCCTGCTTCTACGGTTTCTGTAAAAAGAATATTTCCACAAAGTGAATAGAGTGTGATGCTAATATTTTTTTGTTCTTCGTTATTTGTTACCGTCATGGCATGGTCCCATTTACTAATCACCACATCTTCCATTTGCTTTTGTTCTGCAATATCAACCGATGAAATGATAAAGGCAACAGTATTTGAGTTGGCAGAAATATCGCCAGCCTTATTCGCTCTTACTCGGTAGAAATATTCCGTGTCGTAATCTAAACTGTTGATATCGTAAAACAAGTCATCTCCCACATTCGTATTCTCTAACAAATAAACAGGCTGTGGTTGTATTTGCTCAATGCTTATATTGTCTATGAAAAAACGATTGCTTCCCGAGAGTTTTGCCGTTATGCCAATAGAAGAGGTGCTCGTTCCATTGGTAAACGTATAAGAGAAGGGTTGAAAATCTGAAGTGAGCGTAACTTCTTGCATATTTTCGTTGTTGTGCTCTATCAGTATTATTGATTTTTCTGAAGCCCCATCCCACCGTTTTGCATCAAATTTTACTACATACGTGCCATTGTTCTGGGATAAATCGAGTATGGGTGTTGTAAGATAACCCTTTGAAGACGATGTTCCTAATTTAGCTGTTTTATCAGCTTGATATACTTTGTCACCACCCCACTCTTTTGTTTGCATAAAAAAGTCTAAACTATCAGACACATCAGAAGTGTGTGCCCCTTGTGAATTAGCAGAAAAACTAGTTTTTTCAAAACCATCAAAATTTTCACTGAGCACAACCGTATTTGCTGGTGTGCCGTTTTTATACACATCTAGGAAATAATTATCCGCTTTGTACACCGCTGTCCACGAAAGTGTAGCCGCATTATCCTCAATATTCGATATCGGACGAGCCTCTGGCTTTTCAACAGCCCTATTTAAACCCGTTCCCGAAAGGGTAACAGAAACTGAACTAGCACCACCTCCGGATACGGTAAGGATTGCCGAAACAGACTCTACTTCTGTAGGTAAAAACTCTACCACCAAGGGAAATCCATTGGCATTGTTCGCATCGTTTGCGGTAATAATGGTCGTTGGTACGGAGAAATAACCTTGCACATCTCCTGTAATAGAAACGGATAAATCAGCTGTTAAATTAAGTCCTCGTACATAAATAGTAGTAGTTGTTACATCATCTTCAAAAACGTCTTCAAATTGCACCACATCATCTTGCCATGGAGAAACAATAGTTGGCTGTGTAATGGCTGTGCTGGTATAGAAAATATTCGTTTGCATATCTCCCCAAATATAATTCGCCAATTCAGGATAATCAATAAACGGATTGCGGTTGTGCTGAAAGCTATATACTTCTTCGTTTCTATCTATTTCGAGTTGCGACACGGGATCGTTGGTATGCCATTCCATAAGCAAATCAATAGCCCAATTTGTAAATACAGGATAGGTATTACTCTCTACCATAGGCGAATCCCATTCTTGGTATAAATGCTGATAAGTAGTAACGACATAAAAATAAGCTCGTGCAAAATCGCCTTTGTACTCATCCGCAGGTTCAAAAACTGTACCGCTATATCCTGGCGTAACCGACGGACCAATTTTACTTACTCCGTTATTGAAACTTGGTGAAGCCGATACAAGACCCAAAGGATTATTGCTCTTAGATATATTGGCACTCCTATCACTCGGATACAAATGGTGCAAATCAGCATATACTGGATAATACCAAACTCCGCCCCACCAACTTTTTGGAAAAGCATGCTCTCTATCCATTTGCGAAGATTGTGAAAAAAGGTATTCGGTGTTCGAATAGCGGTCTAACACACGCGTACTTGACAATGAATCGGTTACTGCAAAATAATTCCACAATTCATCATACAGCAAAAAGTCGTGCTTAATGGTGCGTCTATGTAGTGCTGTTTTCAGATTTTCTTGGCTCAACCCTTCCGCAGAAAGATAATATGCGCTATGGTCTGTAGCAAAAACAGCTACACTTAGGAGTAAAAAACTGACCAATAATATACTTTTTCTTTTCATACGTTTTATTTTTAGCTGTTTTACGTTGTATCTAAACCGATCATTATTGTACAAAAAAAGAGGATTTAGATAGTTTATTTTTAGAATATACATGCATAAAATAAAGCCCTTGCGGCAAATTGCTCACTTCAAATTGATATGGAAGATAAAATACCCCTTGCCTTATTGCTCTTCCAGCAATGTCTTTAATTACATATCTTCTTTCGCCGTCTTTATCAATATCTGCATAATAAAAAAGGCTGTCAAACGAGGGTTTTATACTGAAAGTTGTATTCTCTACTGTTCCAATAGCTGTAGGTTGTTTCCAGACCTCTTGTTGCTTATTTCCCCAAATATATTCTACCAATTCGGGATAATCTATAAAGGGATTTCGGTTATTTTGTACGTGTGTATAAACGGCATTATTTCTATCTATTTCTTTTGCAGATACGGGGTCTTGTCTATGCCACGCAAGTAGCATATTGATATACCA
>JAGNUZ010000094.1 GCA_017986765.1 Paludibacteraceae bacterium
GTATGCGGCTTGCCTAATTCCTGTACATAAATGATGTACCAATAATCTGTCATTGGCATTGGATAACCTATAGGAGGTGCTAGTACGTGATGTATTCATACTATGTTGAGTTAAGGTTAGCGTAACAGTATACGCCCCAAAGTTAAAAAAAATAAATGAAATACAAAATCTCTTTAGAAAAAGATTGTTCTTTGATAATGAAATGTTTATCTACTGCATCTTAAAGCGCATACGAAGAGGGTAGTGGTCGGATTTGTCGAAGGCGTTGACCTCCATCTGAATAGGTTTAATACCATTATTGACAAAAAAGTAATCAATACGAAACTGGTACAGTTTTTCGTGAAAAGTATTGCCAAAACCCTTTCCGAATAGGGTGAATACATCTGTTAAATGCTTGCTGAATAACTGATAAGTATAGGATGTGGGAATGTCATTCAGATCTCCACACACAATGGTAGGGAGCGTTGAATTCGTTACAAAAGAGACTATATTCAGGGCTTGCTCTCCTCGCTTACGTGAGCCAATGTATAGTTTCGACTGGATGGTTTTAATTACACTTTTAATATCCTCTGGTTGAGAAATGCCTGTTAGTTTTTTGTCCTTGTCGGTGAGCCTATTCGATTCGAGGTGGCAGTTTATCACCCGTACCACAGAGTCGCCAATGAGTATGTCGGTAGCAATGGCAGCATGATGCTTGGCGGGGATATGGATGCGTTGCTTTTGTTTAATTTTATATTTCGAGAATGTAGCAATACCTTTCGATATATACCTGTCTTTATATAGGAATTCGATATGTGAGTAGGGATAATGAGCTAGTGCTTTTTTAATATCCTTGAGTGTGAACGGGCTATAATCGCTGTAGCTAAACTCTTGCAAACAAATTACATCAGCATCACTTTGAGCTATGTGGTCGAGAATGGAGTTTCCCGTTTTTGTGCCAGTCTCGTCTGGAAAAAATAAAAAATGATGTAAGTTGTATGATTCTATAGTATATCCTTCTGTGTTAATTTCGGTGTTGCTTTCAGGAGCAAAAAACACATAGGTATGTGCAATGTTGTGAAAAGATAAGCCAATGGCGATAAGAGAAAATACAGCGAACCAACGTAAACGAATTATCCACCATACAATAAAGAGTAAATTGAGAATAGCAAAGCCAGAAAAGAAGATATTAGTAAAAGCAAACACAGACCACACCGAAGAGGGTGGCAATACAGACACATAATTGATGGCGATTAATATCCCAGCAGCTATTAAATTCAATGTTAATATAAGAGCGTTCGTAAACCACTTCATAGTGTTCGTTTTACAAGTTCGTTGTCGTTAGTTTTTTTTACTTATATCAAACAGTATTTTCTTTTGCTCAGAGGTCAAATTGTCGTATCCTGATTTCTTAATTTGTTCCAATATGATATCGATAGCGTCATTTTTCGCTTTCTTCTCGAGGTTCCATTCAGCATCTGTTTTAGCATTTCCGTAGCTTACTTTTATTTTAGGTTTTGGGGCGAACCGTGTTGCCGTTTTGTTTAGTATCCAACTTATTCCATTAGATAAGTCAATTTGCTTATTAACATATAAATAAGTAAAGACAATACCTGTTAATGCCCCTCCAATATGAGCAATGCTACCACCTGCATTTACCGATGTTATGCCCAAAAGGTCAATGCCAAACAATGCTAGTCCTATGTATTTGAGTTTTACCTTGCCAATTAGTACCAAGCTTATTTCAAAATTAGGAGCATACAATACGGTGGCAAAAATGATTGCCATCACAGAGGCAGAAGCTCCTAGTAAATAACTTTGCTGCAAAGCAACCGAAAAGTAAGGCAAGAAAGAATACCCAAGTACATAAAGTAACGCACCTCCTATACCACCTAAAATATACACCCCAACCAGTTGCTTTTGACTGAAAAATTGCGAAAAAAGCGTGCCAAACCAATACAAAGCTAAGGCATTAAAAATGAAATGAATGAAATCGAGGTGCAAAAACATATACGTTAGGATGCTCCATGGTTGATATATCCAATGTCCCACATAAGCAGGCATTTCGAGATAGCGCACTACCCAACTCACATTTGTGCCAAGTAGCTTGAATGCTAATATCAATATGCTTACACTCGCAAACACACCCAAATTAATGTAGAGCAAGCGCGTATGGTACGAACCTTGCTTAAAATTGTTTACTATGTTTGACCATATTTGCATATTCTGTTCCCCTTAATTTAATTGTACAAGGTTCCTTTTTTTCGCCAAAATAAAATAAGGATGAGTCCAAATACCATACCGCCTAGATGGGCAAAATGGGCAATGCTATCTCCTTGAAAATTGCTTACGCCCAAAAATAATTCCATTAAGGCATAAAAAATTACAAAGTAACGAGCTTTTATAGGAATAGGTAAAAATAACATCATCAAGCGTGCATCTGGAAACAACATGCCAAAGGCAAGCAAAATACCAAAAACCGCACCCGAAGCACCAATCGTTATTGGTTGACCAAGGAGCATTTGTTTTAATTGAATAACCTGAGAGGTTGGGACAATACTCGTTTCCGTTACATTCAAATAAGGCATAAGAACCGTAATGTCTCGATTAGCAAGGTAATCGTTAAACGCATTGGCTACAGGCATGTAATCGATCGTCCAAGTCAGTTGTTGTACCAAGGCTGCACCAATACCTGTTACAAAATAAAAGAGTAGAAATTTTTTCGCTCCCCAAATGTATTCGATATTTTTGCCAAACATATACAAGGCAAACATATTGAAGAATAAATGGAAAAGTGACCCAGTATCGTGTAAAAACATATACGTGATAAGTTGGGTTACCACAAATTTATCCGACTGCCAGTAATGCATGCCAAGCCAATCTACCACATCAAAACCTATGATGTTAGGCAAGGTGATAGATGCAAACCAACAGAGAATATTGATGATTAATAGGTTTTTTACCACAGGGGGCATGCTTCCTAGAAAAGAGTTATTCATAGAGTTATTCAATATTATTTGCACAAAAGTAATCAATTTTCCGCTCAATATTCCCGAAAACAGCCCACCTTTACCGTATTTTTTAGTAAAAAACATATTTTTTTTTGAAAAAGTATTGTAATTTATTAATTTTCACTACATTTGCGAATGTATGGAATTTATTTATACAATTAATTTATTTTTTTAACCACTCTAAAATCAGAAAAATTATGAACAAAGCAGAACTTATTAGTGCAATTGCTGACAATTCAGGTTTAAGCAAAGTTGACTCAAAAAAAGCACTTGATGGTTTCATCTCAGCAGTATCTAACGCATTAAAAGCTGGAGACAAAGTAGCTTTAGTTGGTTTCGGTTCTTTCGACGTAGCTGAAAGAAGTGCTCGTACAGGTGTTAACCCTGCTACAGGTGCTAAAATTGAAATCGCAGCTAAAAAAGTTGTGAAATTCAAAGCAGGTGCAGAGTTAGCTGACTTAGTAAAGTAAGCTATACTACAAAACACTAAATAATCTAAAAAAATAGAGTTTCATCGTTATGAAGCTCTATTTTTTTGTTTAAATGGAGCCCTGAGTACTAAAAAAAGCGTATTTTTGTTGGGTGTACATTTCCTAGACCCTTTTCTATTGGTAAATAATCGAATACAGTTTATCACATACTCATATACGAATTAGCAGAGCATACAGCATGAATATTACAGAACAAATAGAAGGCTTATTATTACAAGCGATTCCCGCACTATATCAGCAAACAATTGATGTGTCTTTGGCACAAATACAAAAAACACGCAAAGATTTTGAAGGAGAATTAACCATCGTCACTTTTCCATTTGTGAAATTGGCACGTAAGTCGCCCGAAATAATTGGAGCAGAAATAGGCGAGTGGTTTGTGCAAAACTCCCCGCTCGTTACAGGATTCAATGTGATAAAAGGATTTTTAAATATTAGCATACATGCAAGCTATTGGTTAGACCTGCTCAATACCGTGGCTCAGCAAAAACAGTACGGAGTGAAAGAGGTGGATGATTCTGCTCCTATTATGATGATAGAATATTCATCACCCAATACAAACAAACCACTCCATTTAGGACATATACGTAATAATCTATTGGGGTACAGTATTGCTGAAATACAAAAAGCCAATGGCTGGAATGTGGTAAAAACCAATATTGTAAACGATAGGGGAATTCATATTTGCAAATCAATGTTAGCTTGGCAGAAATTTGGTAATGGAGAAACGCCTGCATCTACGGGTATGAAAGGTGACCATTTGGTAGGAAAATACTATGTTGTATTCGACAAAGAATACAAAAAACAAATAGCTACGTTAGTAGCAAAAGGCTCCACCGAAGACGAAGCTAAAAAAGAGGCATCTTTGATGCAAGAAGCACAAGAAATGCTCCGCAAGTGGGAACAAAACGATACCGAAGTCCGCCATTTATGGGAAACGATGAATGCGTGGGTGTACGAGGGTTTCGACCAAACATACAAACAATTAGGTGTTGATTTTGATAAAATTTATTACGAATCTGAAACCTATTTAGAAGGGAAAAAGAAAGTAGAAGAGGGTTTAGCAAAAGGCGTTTTTCATACAAAAGAAGATGGTTCGGTGTGGGCGGATTTAACACAAGACGGGCTAGACGAAAAATTGCTATTGCGTGCAGATGGTACATCCGTATATATGACCCAAGATATTGGTACAGCTGCCTTGCGTTACGAGGATTATCCCATACGAAAAATGGTGTATGTGGTTGGTAATGAGCAGATTTATCATTTCCAAGTATTGGCACTCTTGCTCGATAAAGTGGGGTTTGACTGGGGCAAAGACTTGGTGCATTTTTCATACGGTATGGTAGAACTTCCCGAAGGGAAAATGAAAAGCCGTGAAGGAACCGTTGTTGATGCAGATGATTTGATGCAAGAAATGATACAAACGGCTTTAGATACATCAAGAGAATTAGGTAAATTGGATACGGCGTCTGATGACGAAATTGCCACTGTATCGACGATGATAGGATTGGGTGCGTTGAAATACTTTATCTTAAAAGTAGATCCTCGTAAAAATATGACATTTAACCCGAAAGAATCCATTGATTTTAACGGCAATACGGGTCCTTTTATTCAATATACGCATGCACGTATTCAGTCTGTTTTGCGTAAAGCTGCCGAACAGAATTTTTCTAGCAGTGGTGCGGTGAATACAAATTTGGCTTTAGCCGAGAAAGAAATTACCTTGTTGCGTTTGTTGGCTGAATTTCCCGTTGTTTTGCAACAAGCAGGAGAAGAGTTTAGTCCAGCACTCATTGCCAACTATATGTACGAATTGGTAAAAGAGTACAATCAGTTTTACCATGATTTTTCGATGTTGAAAGAAGAAAATGTCGACCTGAGGCATTTCCGTTTGATACTTTCGCGAGAGATTGCTCGTGTTATCAAGACAGGTATGAATTTACTTGGCATAGATGTTCCAGAAAGAATGTAATATTGTTTATTAAAATAAATGCGTATGAAAAAGATTACTCCATTAGTTGTAGTAGGAATGCTCCTCTTACTCCTTGTCAGTTCGTGTAATACAGCACAAAAAGCTTACCGAAAAGGCGATTACTACAAAGCCACGATAGAGGCGATTGATCGTTTGCGTAGCAAGCCAGATAATAGCAAAGCACAAACTATTTTGCTTAATGCGTATCCAATGGCACAAAAAACAGCCTTGCGCGAGATTGAAAATGCTTTGCAACGAGATGATTTGAATAAATACGATATTTTGGTGTATCAATATTCAAGGCTCAACAATATAGCCAATAATATTTACACCTGTCCTAAGGCGTACGAATTAATTCCTCGTCCAGCCGAATACCAAGCTGAAATTGCAGAGGCAAAACGCAAAGCCGCAGAAAACCTCTACACGATGGGCGAACAAGCCTTGAGTTACCGCACCTTAGAGCAATCGCGTATTGCGTATAGTCATTTTAATAGAGCTAACGAGTATGTGTATGGCTACAAAGATGTGTTTAATAAAATAGACGAAGCGTTGTATTATGCAACATTACGAGTATTGGTAGAAAGACCAATTACTGCAGGGAAATACCAGCTTTCGGCAGAATTTTTTAGTAATAATTTGATTGCAGAAATGACACGTCAAAGTCAACATAAGTTTATTCGTTTTTATACTATCGAAGAGGCTCAAAGTTTGAAAATGAATAATCCGCATCAATTTTTAATTTTTGATTTTACTGATTATACGATTGGTAATGTGCGTGAAA
>JAGNUZ010000095.1 GCA_017986765.1 Paludibacteraceae bacterium
AGTAGATGTTACACCACAAGTAACAGTATCGTTAGCTACTAGCACTGCAAAAGTAATACTCGGAGGTACCGCAACACTCACAGCAACCACAACTCCTTCTAGCAATACGCTTGCTTGGACAGTAAACAACAATGCAAGTGCAATAAATGCGAACCCATACACTACTAGCCCATACATGAGTGAGAATTACCGTGTTACAGCAACTGATGGTTGCACAACGGCAACTTCTGAACTTGTAGAAATATCAGTAGCATGGCCTACTGCTATTATTCCTTTTGACCAAGATGGTTTAAACGACACCTTTGCTGTTGGATTTAATATTGTGATTTTCGACCGTTTTGGCAAATTAGTATTTGAAGGCACGAATGGTTGGGACGGAATGGTAAGTGGATTATTTGCACAACCAGCAGTATATTATTATGTGGTTACATTACCAAATAATCAAGTTAAGAAAGGAACGATTGAAGTAGTAAAACCATAATACAATGAAACAAGCCATATATAGTCTGTTCATAAAAACAAATTATATATGGCAAGTATCATACAACAATAATACAAAATAGAAATATGAAAAACTTAATTATAACAATTCTTTTAGTGGGTGTGGCTAGCAACTTGTTTGCTACAATCGACAAAAAATTCCTCGAAGGATATGAACTTCAATCTGTTCAGATAAATACGGAAGCGAAAGAACATAGCATGTCGTTTTTATCGCAAGACTCTGTGATGTACCTAAAAGGTGCTGAAGTGCTTATCACTACATTAAATAAAGAAGGAAACCTGAGCGAGCCAACAAGTGCCGCAGCATTACAAAAACTAGGAATAGAGGGAACTGTTGCTTTCGACAGCAAACTGAACAAAATCTATTTCTCTAAAAAAGATGCAAAAGGGAACAGTGAATTATACGAATCGAGCTTCGCAAATGGCGCATGGTCGGATGCAAAAGTACTGTTTATCGAAGGTTTGCAAAAAACGCGTGGGAACGAAGTTTTTATTACCAATGCAGGATGGAGCTACGCGACCAACCCTATTATTAATTTCACCAACCCAACGATTGCAAAAGGAGGTAGCCGAATTTATTTCACCTCTAGCTCTATTGAAAATGGATTTGGGGGAACAGACATTTGGTATATCGACCAAAAAGATGACTCGGCGTGGCTGTATCCAGTAAATGCTGGTGAAACGGTAAACACGATAGCTAATGAAGATTTTGCATTTATAGATAATGATGCCTGTTTATACTTTGCATCAAAAAAAGAAGGCAATAATTTTGATCTCTACAAAGCTGCTGCGAATGGAGAAACATGGTCTGCATCAACGATGCTTGACGCTCCATACAATACGAATAGCAACGATTATAATCTTATCGTAAAAAATGGGATTCCATTGTTAATTTCTGATAGAAACGCTGGAAATGCAGATGATATCTTTGCTTTCGTAAAATTGCCTGAGCCAGAACCAATACCTGAGCCAGAACCCGAACCAATACCTGTACCCGAACCTGTAAAAGAATTTAAGTGGACGCTCTTCCTATTCGATTTCGATAAAGCGGTACTAACAGCTGAATTTAAAACAGAATTAGACAAATTGGCTACTCAAATGATGGAATTCCCTGAAGCTCGTTTCGAGATTGCAGGTTATACAGACAGCAGAGGCTCAGAACAATACAACGACAAATTAGCTGAACGAAGAGCCAATCGCATTAAAACTTTATTAATCGAAAAAGGATTTAAAGCATCACAATTTGAGGTAGTAAGTTTTGGCGAAAAACAACCTACAGTAGCGAACCCAACGACAGAAGAGGAACACGCTCAAAACCGTAGAGTGGAAGTGAAAATTATAAACCCTATTAACTAATGAATAACATGAAAAAATATTATATAATAGCGTTATCGTTGCTCTTCATGTGTAGCTCGGCATTTGCACAAGGCGAATTCAGACTTTCTGAACAGTTATTTTCACGCATCAAGCAAAATCCGTCTGCCATAGGAAACAATAAAGACATACAAATCTTTAATGTAAACCGTATGCAATGGGCTGGAATGGGATTTGACGAATCGCAAACATCAACCCTTATCAATGTCCATTCATATTTTGAGAGCATCCAATCAGGTGTAGGTCTTTCTCTATCGTATGATGAATTGGGTATTGCAAACAGTACACTAAATGCAAAATTAGCGTATGCTTATAACCTCGATTTATCAGAGAATAGCCTGCTATCATTAGGTTTAGCAGCTGGCGTAATCCATAAATCTTTTGACCCTGCTCGTCATATTTGGTTGCACCCAACTGACCCAAGCATTCCTGCTGATATATTGTCTTTAACAGACTTAGATGTGGATTTTGGGTTAGAACTATCAACGAGGTATTTATTAGTAGGTGCATCTAGTAACCACCTTACCAATATCGGCAAAGAAGTTTCGTCTTTAATCGCTCCGACAACTATCAACGCATATGCACGTGGCTTAGTTTCGGCAACTAAAGACATCATGATTGCTCCAGCGGTGGTTTACACCAATATCGGCATGCTCAATCAAGAAGTAGAGGTATACCAAAATCATATTGTAGAATTAAATGCAACAGCATTTTATAAAAACCAATATTGGTTAGGAGCAGGATACAGATTAAATAATGCCTTATCATTGTCAGCTGGATTGGAATGGAACAAAGCATTCCGTATCGGATATGCGTATGAGTTAAGCGTTGGCGATGTGTCTCAGCTCACATCCAGTACACACGAACTAATGTTATCTATTGTAATTCCAAGCAAAAAATAGTTTTTTGAAACAATAAACTGTACTCTCAAAAGTCCGTTGTAATATTACAACGGACTTTTTTATTAAAAAACCTTATAGCTCTTTTTTGTATGAAAAAAAATGTAGATATTTGCGGCGATTTAGGACATTGAACTAACAATAAAAAAAGACAACAACGAACATGAAAACAAAATTATTAATTGCCTTCCTTATCATGGGATTAGCAACTGCTTGCGGAACAAAAAAGAACAACCTATCTGCTGCCTATGATGTAGCTGTAGAAGAAGCTCCTGCAGTGCAAGAAGATGCAACAAGCACCGAAAAATCGGCTCAAGATGCAGAGGAAACTCTATCTGACGCCAAAATTACAGAATCAAAAGATCGTTACCAAATGGAAAGTGGTCAGTTCGTAGAAAAACCTTTTCACATTATTGTTGGTAGCTTCAAAAATGAAACCAATGCAAAGAATCTTCGCAATGAATTAGCTAAAAGCGGAAGAAATGCATTTGTTGCAGTAAACAAAGATGGCATGTTTCGTGTTTTTGCCGTATCAGCTGATGATGAAAGAACAGTTCGTGTCGAATTAGTAAAAGTGCGTCAAACATTTGCGGACGCTTGGATTTTAAAACTAAGCAAATAAATTGAAATATTTCACATACATTAGCCTTAGCCTACTTTTACTTTTTAACGCCAGTTGCAAAGAAAAAAGTAGGTTTGCTATCGACACGGAAGATATTCCTGTAAACATATCTATCGAACGTTTTGATAAAGACATTTATTTACTGAGGACAGGTAATGTAGCACAAAAAGCTGATAGCTTAAAGAAAATATACGGTTCTTTTTTAGATATTTACACACAAAATATACTAGAAATTGGCACATTTGGTACGCCAACCGATAGCCTGACAAAAAAACCAACCCCTTTCCATGCACCTGTAGATGCTAAAACCGAAATTGTCAAAATGTGGCAAGATAGCATGGTAAATGTAGTGTATCAAGATTGCTTATTAGAATATGCTAACACTACTGATATTGAGAAAGAATTATCAGAGGCATTTCGCTATTTTCACCATTACTTTCCAAAAAAACAAATTCCACGCGTCTTATTTCATTTCTCTGGTTTTCACCAAACAGTGGTGTTTACAGACAGTATCGTATCAGCCAGTATTGAACATTATTTAGGAAGCGATTATCCGCTGTATGCAGATGTAGCTTACCAATATGAAGTTCCGAACATGACTCGAGAGCAATTACCCATCGACATAGTACATGCTTGGATACAAAGATATTATGAGTCAAATATATCAAACGAACGTTTGATCGACATGATGATATACGAAGGGAAAGTGCAATATTTATTATCTATTTTCTTTCCTAAATACAGTGAATCGGACATAATCGGATACACAAAAGAACAATATGAATGGAGCATTCGCAATGAGAAAAATATTTGGGGACATATTATTGAACAAAAGCACCTTTTCTCTAATAACTGGAAAGAAACTGCTGGATACATGAATCCTGGTCCATTCACATCTGGCTTATCGCAAGAGTCGCCTAGCAAATTGGGCGTATGGATAGGTTTTCGCATTGTGCAACAATATGCAGAAAATAATAAAAATGTGAGCTTAAAAGAACTCATGGATGACACCAATAGTCAGCGTATTTTAGAATTATCCAACTACCGACCGTAATAAAATCAATTTTATAAAAATCATAAAAAGGGTAAGTACGATTAAAGTGCTTACCCTTTTTATTTTGTGCACAAGATGAGACTCGAACTCACACAGGCTTTCGCCCACTACCCCCTCAAAGTAGCGTGTATACCAATTTCACCACTTGTGCATTCTGAAAGAAACAAAAAGCGAAACCTCACGCTTCGCATTTTACTAGAGCGAAAAACGGGACTCGAACCCGCGACCCCGACCTTGGCAAGGTCGTGCTCTACCAACTGAGCTATTTTCGCAAAACTGACGCAAAGATACAAGCTAATCTTGATTTTTCAAAATCTGAGAAATAAAATATCGCAAATTATGCCATTCTGTGCTTGTAATCATCATATGTAAAGGTACGAAGCAAGGTAAAAGTATCGTCTTTGGTCCATATACCGATGCTTGGATGCCCTACTCCATTAAACATCGTCGTTTTTACAATCGTATAATGAATCATATCCTCGAATACAATTTTATCACCAATGGCCAAAGGTTTTTCAAACGACCAGTCTCCTACGAAGTCTCCCGATAAGCAACTATTGCCTCCCATGCGGTAAGTTGGCTTGCCCTCTACAGCATCGGTAGCTCCTAATATACGAGGCTTATATGGCATCTCCAAACAATCGGGCATGTGGCATGCAAAAGAAACATCTAGCATGGCTGTTTTAATTCCTTTGTTTTCCACAATATCTTGTACAGTAGAAACTAGTACGCCCGTTTGCCAAAGAAATGCACTGCCAGGTTCAAGAATTAACTGAATGTGGGGATATTTTTGTTTAAATTTTTGCAGAGTCTCTATTAAATGAGGTACATTATAATCTGCTCGTGTCATTAAATGCCCACCACCCATATTCAACCATTTTATAGAATAGAGGAATTTGCTAAATTTCTGTTCTACCACCTCCAAGGTTGCAGCTAAATCGTACGAAGAAGATTCGCATAAAGTATGAAAATGCAATCCTTCAATACCTTCGGGCAAACTATCGTCCATATTATCTACCGAAACGCCTAAACGAGAACCACTCGCACATGGATTATACAAATCAGTATCCACAGAAGAAAACTCTGGATTGATACGCAATCCGCATGAAATCTCTATTTTATTGCACACGGCGCTATATTGTTGATATTGAGCAATAGAATTAAATGTAATATGGCTACTATAGGCAGCTATCTCATCAAATTCTTCCTTTCTATATACAGGAGCGTAGGTGTGAGCCTTACTACCCATCTCCTCGAATGCTAAACGTGCTTCGTTCAGTGAACTAGCTGTAGAATAAGGTATGAATTCTCTAATAATGGGAAATGCCTTCCACATAGCAAACGCTTTGAAGGCCAGAATAATCTCAACTTCCGCTTGCTCTTTAACAGACTGAATAAGGAGTAAATTAGCACGCAACAACTTTTCGTCAAGCACAAAACAAGGAGAAGGAATCTGTGATAGGTTCATACGGATATTTTTTTTTACAAAAGTACAGAAATTTAGTTTATTTACGAAGTGAAACCGAAAAATACCATGTAAAACCGAAGTATATGTTACAACCGATAAGTCTTAACTAAGTTTTCTTGTCTATTTTGATTTTTTTATGTTTATTTGCAAATTATTGAATAATGTGCCGTTTTTTGCATAGAAAACACAAAACTATTACAAAAATAAAAAAATATCTAAACCATAACCACCTACTATACCCGAAATACTATGAGAAAGTTTACAAACACACATCAACTACGTTTTGCATTAATCGTATTGAGTTTGT
>JAGNUZ010000096.1 GCA_017986765.1 Paludibacteraceae bacterium
AAACCAATTTGATAAAAATCACATCCTACTCACCCAAACAAGCAGAAAATCCCAATGAATACAACTTCAACTGCTTTAACATTGAAACCAATCCATTAGATCGTGTAGGTGAAAGATGAGATTTGAGGATAAATTGCTGTATTTTATTTTAATTAAACTGACTCTTTTCTTAATTTTTGATTCTTTTATATACCCTCAAATGCACAATTTAGGATATTAAACATGTATTACTATGGAAAAATTCACACTTATTTTGCAAAAATACGGGTATTTTTATTTAAAAAATAAGGCAGCTTGCGAAAAAACAGCATCAAAACTATCATTTACCTTTTGCTTATAGGTATCAAGAGCGGAAGGAAAAGGATTTTCGTGTGTATATGGGTATGGAAAATCGAGTTGGGTAATTTGCTTGCTTGCATAATCGAGCCCTAATGCCTGTAAAATTCCTTTGTAGGGAATTACCATATCGTTGCTTAGTGCTATACCTTTAATCCGATTGCCCAATTTACTAAAAAAAGACTCTCGCGATAGTTGGTTTCGTTCTGCATCAATCATCGCATCAAATGCCCTATCAATATCATCGTGGTTATACCTATATATAGAAGAGGAGAAATCGTGCATAAAATAGCTACGTAGGGTCTCAAATGCATTGCTGTCTAAAATACCTCGAGACTTGCCTTGCATAGAACTAAAAATACCTCCTCCACAGAAAAGGAATAGTTTGGTTTTGGCAAATAAATTGCGAGGATTTGCCATTAAGGCAATTTCGGCTAGAAAGCCACCTATGGAATAGGCGAATATATCGATCGTAGTATTTGGTCTGAAAAATGGGTGTTGACCGCCAGTAATATGCTCCATCAAATTGCAAACATCAGCAATTGACTGTCTGCCCGAAGAATAAAACCGATGTGGATTTTCTGTTATGCGAGTGCTTAATGTTACATTGGCGACGCTTACCAGCCTATCGTTGTTGGATAATTGGCGGCGAAGATGAAACATATCCGCTAAATCTTTGGGGTTAGACCATGATTTGGGTGCTCTATTTATATGAAACGCCAAAGGGAATAGAATAACAGGACGTTTGGTATTGTGACACAAATATTCAGCCCAAGCGAGGTATTTGCTCCACGAACGCTCATTTAAACCATGCAAAAGTAAAATAGCACTTTCTGCACGAAGCATGCAAGGGGGCATAAATACAGGATATGAAAAATGCAAGTTTTCGTCTATTAATTTATCCTCATCGTTTCTCGCTCTATATATGTCAGAAGAAAATTCACTTTGACTATTAAAAGGGAAGAAACTTATGTGGGCATAAGGCGTTTCGATAATAGACGCCTTATCTATGGAAAAAAGTTTGTTCAGTTCGGCGTTTCGTTCAGTGTAATTCATGGTGATAGTATGTATAAAATCTGTCTATTTCTTACACAAAGTAACTGCTAAAAACTCTTGACTGCAAACATCTGGTAAAACAAACAAGCTTATGGGATAAGATTGTACATTGCGGGATAAAAATACAGATATAGGGGCGAAAAGAGCGAATAAAGGGCTAGAATAGTTTGTTTTATTCTACTAGAAAACGTAATTTTGCCAAAAGCTATAAACAAAAAAACATGCATTCAATCATACCTCCTTATATATACGAAAAAACTAATCTGACACGATTAGTCATTTTTACCTCTATATTCTCCTTGTTATTTATCAATTTATTTCAGCCTTTCGGTTCGCGCGAATGGTACCCGAATGTATCGAGCACTTCATATTTCTTTTTTTCTAGCTTGATTATCCTTACGGGCATGCTGGTGGTAGTGGTGAGTCGCATCATCATGTATTGGTACACCAAAAAGCATCCAATACGCTATTGGCAATATGGCGTATGGATATTACTGGAAATTCTGAGCATGTCTCTTTTTTATGCCTTATTTTCTGCTTATATTCCCAAACAAGGTATTGAACGTGAATTTGGAGCGATATTTCAACAGGCCATGACGAATACCAGCTTAGTATTGCTATTACCATATTCTATACTCTGGTTGTACTTTTCGTGGAGGGACAAGAATAGTCAATTGGAAAAAATAAATAACGAGGAACCCAACAACGAAGGGCAGAAAAAAGCTCCGATTCTATTTTATGACGAAAAAGGCGAATTGAAAATCTCTATTGTACAAGAGAATGTGTTGTATATCGAGTCGTCGGACAATTATGTTACTATCCATTATCTCAACAAATCGAGAATATCGAATTTTTTGCTTCGCAACTCCTTGAAATGGATGGATGAGCACCTTACTTCAGAAACAGCAATGGTCCGTTGCCACCGTTCTTATATTGTAAATTTAGACAAAGTAAAAGTATTTCGCAAAACGAAAGATGGTATTTTCTTAGAACTTGATACTTTGCAAACACCCGACATACCAGTCTCAAAAACATATTACGAAAAGGTAATGAAAAAATTCTCTCACTATTCTGTATAAGCCTTTAGGGATGTGTGGTGTTTATTTTGCGAAAGCAGGGATTTTCTATCTATTGATTTTTCGGTAGCTAAGTATGGCCCAAGTATTAAAAAAGACGGCAAATCCGAGTAAAGCATATAGCTCTGTGGCAAGGTCAAAGACGGTACTTCCTTTCATAAATGCCGAACGCATGACTACCATAAAATGTTTTACGGGATTAAATGCTGCTAACCATTTTGCCCATTCGGGCATACTATCAATAGGCGTATATAGTCCGCTCAACATAATAAATACGAGCATAAAGAAAAATATAACAAACATTGCCTGTTGCATCGTTTGTGCATAATTGGAAATAACCAAACCCAAACCCGATACGACTAATATATAGATGACGGTGAACAAATATACCGTATAATACCCACCTGGAAGCACCAATCCATATACTGCCCAAGCAATTACAATCGCTACTGTAAGGATGAAAAAGCCAATAATCCAAAAAGGGATGAGTTTGGCTAGTATAAAAAGACCTTTGCTTACGGGGCTAACATTAATTTGCTCCATCGTGCCTACTTCTTTCTCAAGCACAATGGAAACCCCAGGCAAAAATCCGCACAACAAGGTGATTACCAACACAATTAAAGCAGGCACCATATATACCCGATAATTCAAATACGGATTGAACTTAAACGATGAATTAATTTCTATCGAAGGTATGGCTTGCGAAGGAAGCAAAGATGGTACTATTCGAGGCAATATATCGAGGTTAAAATCACTTATAATCCTTGTCATATAGGTCATGCCAAGTCCAGCCTTCATGCCGTTTACTGCATTGGGAGCTAGTAGGAGTTTCGCTCCTTGTCCCGCAATCATATCTTTTTCGAAATGTGGGGGAATTTGGAGAATAAGGTCTGACTCTTTTGATTCGATGCTTTTAATAGCCTGCGAAAAACTGACAGACTGATCGGTGATGCGAAAATAGCCAGAAGAGACAATTTTCTCTGTCAATTGGCGCGAGTAGGTACTGTGGTCATTGTCCACAATACTTAAATTCAGGTTTTTAATCTCGTAACTCGCTGCCCACGGAAGGACTATCAACACAAGCATTGGAAATCCTATGAGCATTTTCGGAATAAACGGATTCCGAAACAATTGTTTCATTTCTTTTTTTAGTAGGTAGTTGAGCATACGCTGTTTTTCTAAATGTAATGCGATTTTTATTTATGTAATTCGATATAGAGCATCCTTAGCAAATGGTTTTTATTCAAGTCTTATCTTAAACATTTTCAGGCTAACCACAATAAAGAAGATCGCCATAGCTGTAAGAATAAGCATTTCCTTCCATACGGCAGCAAACCCTAAACCCTGAATCATAATGGATTTAACTGCTTCTATATACCAACGAGTGGGTATAATATTGGAAACAATTTGCAACCAATAAGGCATACTCTCAATTGGAAAAATCATTCCCGAAAGGAGCAATACGGGCATCATCAAGCCCATACCCGAAATCATCATAGCCGCAAGCTGAGTATTAGCCACGGTAGAAATAAGTAACCCCAAAGCCAATGATACAAATATATAAATCAATGAAATGAGCACGAGTGCTACATAACTACCCTCTATTGGCACTTTTAGAACAAAGAGAGAGAGTAAAATAATGGAAATAAAATTGATACACGAAAGCACAAAATAAGGCGTAATTTTAGATAAAAGACTATATATCGGTTTCATCGGCGAGACCAACAAGACCTCCATTGTGCCAATTTCCTTTTCGCGCACAATGGCTATTGAAGTCATCATAGCACATACAAGAATAAGGATAAGCCCTAGCACACCTGGCACAAAATTATATGCACCAATCATTTGCGGATTGTAGAGCATCTTTACTTCAGGCGTAATTTGATACGGATTACGTGTAGCACCCATGCTGTCTTGCTGATATTGCTTAATGATAGTAGATGCGTAAAAGCTAAAAGTAGTAGCTGCATTGGGGTCGGTAGCATCGGCAATGAGCTGCACATGTGCCTTGCCTTCGTGCAGTAGCCTTTCGGCAAAATTCTCTTCGAACACTACGACCAACTTTACATTGCCACTTTTAAAAGCGGGTTGAATTTGACCTTCCTTACTCAGTCGCTCTGTAACATCAAAATAAACGCTATTATCCAAGCGATTGGTAATGTTTTCGGCTACTACGTCATGCGTAGGCATCAACACAGCTATGTGCGTATTTTTGACCTCCGTAGAAAGGGCAAATCCAAACATAATCATCTGGATAATAGGTATAACCAAGAGAATGAGCATAGTCGTTCTATCTCTCACTATATGGTAAAATTCCTTTTGTATAAATGATAATAATTGTTTCATGTGTATGTATTCAATAAAAATAACTGTACAGATAAATAGAAGAAAGACTAATCATCAGACCGATGAGCCTTGCGAGCTAAATGTTGAAACACCCCATCCATATTCTGCGTGTTAAATTGCTGTTTCAATTTTTTTGGCGTATCCAAGGTATTGATTTTGCCATCTACCATAATCGATACCCTATCGCAATATTCCGCCTCATCCATGTAATGTGTGGTAACAAAAACAGTAATGCCCCGTGAAGTAGCATCGTATATAAGCTCCCAAAATTGGCGGCGCGTAATGGGATCGACCCCACCCGTAGGCTCGTCGAGAAACACCACTTGCGGATTGTGAAATATGGAAACCGAGAAAGCTAATTTTTGTTTGAATCCAAGCGGTAAATCGCGTACAAACTTATTTCTTTCCTCTTCAAAATGCAGCGTTTGCATTAAACTATTGGTTTTTTCTTTAATCAAACTGCGTTTCATGCCATAAATACCGCCAAAAAGTTCAATATTTTCCCACACTTTTAAATCGTCGTACAAAGAAAATTTCTGACTCATGTAGCCTATGTTCTTTTTTATCAACTCCGATTGCCTACCAATATCAAAGCCAGCCACCATTCCAGAGCCACTAGTAGGAATACTCAAACCACTGAGCATACGCATAGCTGTGGTTTTTCCTGCACCATTGGCACCCAAAAACCCGAAAATCTCGCCTCTTTTTACCTCAAAAGAAATATGATCTACGGCTGTAAAGTTTCCGAATTTCTTCGTCAAGCTATCCGCAACAATAACATTATCTGGGGATGAAACAGTGTGTACCATTCTTTTTATTTTTGTGATAATTGCATAAAGCAATCCTCAATCGTTGGTTCTATCAGTTCGACAGCATATTCAATATGATTATTCTCTGCTATATATGTTTTAATCTGTTCAATTGTATTGTCAAGCGAATTGCCTTCTTGTATCTTGCTTCGAGAGATAGAGATATGGTGCTTATCGCCAAAAGCAAAGCAATTTTTCGTAAGTTCGTTGCTCCGCAAATCGAGTAACAAACGGTGCATATCCGAGCTTTCGGCAGCCAGTAAATATTCGGGATAGCTTGCTACAATACCTTGTGGTGTATTAATCGTTAGAAACTGACCTTTTTGTATGAGAGCTATTCTATCGCACAAACTCGCCTCATCCATATATGGTGTAGATACAATAATGGTGATATTTTGTTTCTGTAGGTTCTTGAGCATGCCCCAAAATTCTTTGCGCGATACGGGGTCGACCCCTGTAGTCGGTTCATCCAGAAAAAGGACACTTGGGCGGTGAATTAAAGCACAACTAAGTGCCAATTTCTGTTTCATTCCTCCTGAGAGCTTGCCCGATCTTCTGTGCTTAAAAGGCTCTATCTGCTGATAAA
>JAGNUZ010000097.1 GCA_017986765.1 Paludibacteraceae bacterium
AACAATTATGTATGCCTTAATATTTGTAGTGTTTGTTGTATTGTTGTTTTTAGGAAAATGGCGAGCTACATTTATTATTTCCATTACCATACCTATATCCTTGGTCGTATCCTTTGTGTATCTCTACTTTACAGGAAGTTCGCTGAATGTTATTTCGCTAGCCTCCTTATCCATAGCCATCGGTATGGTGGTGGATGATGCTATTGTGGTATTGGAAAATATCAATAAGCATATTGAGCGGGGCTCTAGTCCGCGCGAAGCGGCGATTTATGCTACCAACGAAGTTTGGGTGTCAGTAATTGCTACTACCTTAGTTATTATTGCGGTATTTTTACCCTTAACTTTGGTTGGTGGTGTTGCAGGTGTTATGTTTAAAGAGTTAGGCTGGATTGTAACCATCGTAGTGTCAGTATCTACATTGGTAGCTATTACACTTACTCCTACTTTATCTGCAATGATGTTAACCATTACCCGTAAGGATGCAAAAAGCAAACAAAATCGTTTTAGCTACCAAAATACGGTGGTTAAGTTCCTTGATAAAGTGGACGTTGTATATGCTAATATACTTCGCTGGTGTCTAAACCACAAAACACTTACGCTAGTAGCCTCGGTACTTATATTTGTAGCCTCATTGATACCCGTATTTATTGGAGCAATTGGTACAGACTTTATGCCGCAAAATGATGAAGGAAGATTGACGGTT
Source organism: Paludibacteraceae bacterium (assembly GCA_017986765.1). Classification (GTDB taxonomy): domain Bacteria; phylum Bacteroidota; class Bacteroidia; order Bacteroidales; family Paludibacteraceae; genus JAAYPI01. The sequence continues at coordinate 704 of JAGNUZ010000097.1, forward strand.
ACGGTGGAATTACAACGCGGTACAAGGGTAGAAGATGCAGGAATTACAGCACGTAAAATAGAATCGCGTGTTGCCGTTATTGCGCCTGAAGTACAATTGATTTCTACTTCAGCGGGTTCGTCTGATGAAACAGGATTTTCATCCTTGTTTGTGTCTTCTACCAATAATAAAATAGTGATGATGATGCGAACATCTAAAGTGTATGATCGTGAACGCAGTATCTTTGATATCGCCGAAGTAATTCGTAAAGAATTGGATACGATGCCAGAGGTAATTACGAGCAATGTCTCTACAGCTGGATTTGGAGGAGGCATGGGCGGTAATAATGTAGCGGTGGAAATCTTTGGTTACGATTTTGATAATACAAATATTGTAGCCGCAGAGCTTCAAAAACGCATGAAAAAACTCCCTGGAGCACGTAATATTGATATAGATAGAGAAGAGGATAGACCGGAACTAAAAATAGAATTAGACAAGGAAAAAATTGCTCGTCATGGACTCAATACTGTGATGATGGCATCATATGTACGTAATAGAGTGAACGGGATGGATGCTGGCTATTACAAAGAGGATGGCGACGAGTATCCAATTATGGTGAGACTTACCGAAGAGAATCGGAATAGCATTACGGGTATCGAAGAGCTGAATATTGTTACTATGCAAGGAAAATCCCTCAAACTAAAAGAACTTGGAGATATTAAAGAATATTGGGGACCACCCACTATTGAACGCAAAAGACGCGAACGTGTGGTAACCGTATCGACTACACCAGAGGGTGTTTCCTTAGGCGAACTTGCTGATCAGATAAAAGCTGAGGTGAAAACGATGGATATTCCACGAGGTGTACAAGTAGAAGTCGGAGGCGATTATGAAACACAACAAGAGACTTTTGCCGATATCGCAACCTTGTTTTTGCTCATTATAATCTTGGTATATATTGTAATGGCATCGCAGTTTGAATCATTTGCTAAACCTTTTATTATTATGATGTCTGTGCCATTTGCCATCACAGGGGTAATTTTAGCTTTGCTTGTTACAGGCTATTCGCTCGATATTATCGGGGCATTAGGTATTGTGTTATTAGTTGGTATTGTGGTAAAGAATGGTATTGTGTTGGTGGATTATATCAACTTGATGCGAGACCGTGGAAATGAATTGAACGAGGCCATCGCATTGTCAGGACAGTCACGTTTACGTCCAGTATTAATGACAGCTATCACAACAATCTTGGGTATGATTCCGATGACATTAAGTACCAGCGAAGGATCAGAAACTTGGGTGCCTTTGGGTATTGTAGTAATAGGAGGTTTGCTTGTCTCTACCTTGGTAACATTGATTGTAGTGCCTACCTTGTACGCAGTGATGTCGAGAAAAGGCGAACGCAACAAGCAAGATAAGCTGCGTAAATCATTTACATTCTTTGATAAACCTATTCAGTAATGATATTGGCACTGTTACGAAGAAAAAAGCAATAGTGCCAATAATATATTTCTATAACGAAATAAAAATAACGATATGAAATCAGTATTTATAGTATTTAATCAAGCCAATACCGAACGGGTAGAATATGTGTTAGACAGACTGGCCATTCGAGGATTTACTTTTTGGGAAAATGTGCAAGGAGTAGGTACCGTTGAGGGCGAACCCCGACGTGGCTCGCATACATGGCCCGAAATGAATTCAGCTGTTATGACAGTAGTTGAAGACGACAAGGTCGATGAGCTATTGCTCTCAATGAAAAAGCTCGATCAACGAAACAAAGAGGTAGGCGTGAGGGCATTTGTGTGGAATATCGAACAAATGGTATAAGACGGAAAGCCTTACAGCTTCTCAACATATTTATGCATCAGTCGGGATATTGGATAATCATATATATCCCGACTGTGTATTTTTAGCAATGACTGTAAGTAAGCATTGTCTTTGCTTATTTTGATTTGAATAAAAATAGTATGAATAGTTTGATGGCTAAGCACGTGTTTTATTTCATCAGATATAGTTGTTATTTCTACATGGCTACATCCGTCTAGGTTTTGTTGTAACTCATCTCTATTAAGCACATCATCTACAGATATAGGGGTAGAAAATTCCAACAAAGGATATTCAAATAAATTTAACCAAATATCTTTCTCTGTTCGTTGCTGTAAATACGTGTCGTCGCCTTGGCGTATATCAAGGTAAAAGAAATAGCGGTGTTTGGTTGCTTTCTTTTTCTCTTTTACAGGAAGTTTATCTATGGCTTTGTGTGCATGTGCGTAACACATACTTAATAACGGGCATACCAAGCAATCAGGGTTTGACGGCACGCATTGCAAGGCTCCAAATTCCATAATTGCTTGGTTGTGCGAGCCCGCCTGGTGTTCGTTAAGCAAGGATTGGGCTAATGTCTTAAAATGCTTTTTGCCTTCGTTGCCGTTAATGGTCAAATCGACACCAAATACCCTGCTGAGTACCCTATATACATTCCCATCAACTACAGCTTGTGCCTGATTTATGGCAAAAGAGCTAATGGCGGCAGCTGTGTATTCGCCTATACCACTTAATGTGAGTAGCTGTGTGAAGTCTGTTGGAAAAATTCCGTTGTGTTGGTTCATAACACGCATAGCCGCTTTGTGCATGTTGCGTGCCCTTGAATAGTATCCCAAACCTTGCCAATATTTGAGTATTTCAGATTCTTCGGCACTGGCTAAATCGCTTACGGTTGGAAACCGTTGCATAAAACGCACATAATAAGACAAGCCTTGAGCCACCCTAGTTTGTTGCAAAATGACTTCCGAAACCCATATTGAATAGGCATCAGTTGTGTTACGCCATGGCAAATCTCGTTTGTTTGCCTCGTACCATTGTATTATTATATCGCTAAATGTCAATACTATATAAAATAAGTACCGTAAAAGTAGTCATTTTTTCTCATTTACAGAGAACATTCGATTATTTGCATTATTTTTTCTCAAAATGTGGATTATTGATAGTAAATGTATTATATTTGCAGTCCGTTTTGAAAATAAAAGTATAACAATAAAATAGACAAAAATGACTAAAGCAGAAATCGTTAACGAAATCGCAAACAAATCAGGTGTTGATAAAGTTACTGTATTGAGAGTAGTTGAATCATTCATGGATGAAGTGAAAAGCTCATTGGCTTCTGACGAAAACGTGTATTTGAGAGGATTTGGTAGCTTTGTGGTAAAACAAAGGGCGGAAAAAGTAGCGCGTAATATTTCTCGCAATACAACTATCACTATTCCAGCACACTCTATACCTTCATTTAAACCAGCGAAAACATTTGTTGAAGCTGTAAAAAAATAAAATTAATTAATCGTTATAAAAAGATAGTAACATGCCAAGCGGAAAAAAAAGAAAAAGAGGTAAAATGTCTACTCACAAGCGTAAAAAAAGACTAAGAAAAAATAGACACAAAAAGAAAAAATAAGATACTTTTTGGTTTTCTAAAAACACACACAGTACAATAAGAACAAACTTGAATTATCTGTTTTTGAGTTTGTTCTTTCTGCTTACACATTTATCTTCTCTCATATATGAATAACACCCTACTTCTTGATGTTCAATCCAAAGAGATTTCTATCGCATTGATGGAAAATAATACTTTGGTAGAATTTAGTAAAGAGCCTCGTGATATTTCGTTTTCGGTAGGAGATATTTTTTTGGCGAAAGTTAAAAAAATTATGCCTGGCTTAAATGCTACATTCGTTGATGTAGGATATGAAAAAGATGCATTTCTTCATTACCTTGATTTAGGTAGTAATTTTCTCTCTATCGCACAATTTACTAAAACATTGGTAAATGATAGAAAGAAACTCCCTTCTACTGTAAAGTTGCCCAATTTCCCTGATTTAGAAAAAGACGGATTTATTGCGGACACCTTAAAATCAGGACAAGAAATTTTGGTTCAAATTACCAAAGAACCTATTTCAACTAAAGGACCTAGACTTACCGCTGAAATTTCTATTGCGGGACGTTCATTGGTTCTTTTGCCATTTTCAAACAAAATATCGATTTCTCAAAAAATAAAATCGGAAGAAGAGCGTAATCGTCTTCGCCAATTATTAGTAAGCATCAAGCCTAAAAACTTTGGTGTGATTATTCGCACAGTAGCCGAAGGGAAAAAAGTGGCAGAACTTGATGCAGAACTAAAAGTATTGGTGAAAAGATGGGAAGAAACCGTAGATAATATACAAAAAGCGAAACATCTTCCTTCGTTGATTTTAAAAGAAATGAGTAGGGCAGAAACCATTCTTCGTGATAGTTTTAATCCTAGTTTTCAGCATATTTATGTAAACGAAGAAACTATTTTTGAGGAAATTCAAGCCTATGTAGGTCTTATTGCTCCCGATAAAAGTGATGTTGTTAAGTTATATACTGGTGATATTCCAATTTTTGATTCCTTTAATTTAACTAAGCAGATAAAATCTTCTTTTGGTAAAATTACACCAATTAAAAATGGTGCTTATTTAATCATAGAACATACCGAAGCCTTACATGTAATAGATGTAAATAGCGGAAACCGTTCTAAAGCAGGTAATGTGCAAGAAACGAATGCTTTAGAGGTTAATTTGGCTTCTGTTGATGAGGTGGCTCGCCAATTGCGACTACGCGATATGGGTGGTATTATAGTGATCGACTTGATAGATATGCAAGAAAACGAACATAGACAACAGGTATTTGATCGTATGAGAGAGCGTATGCAAAACGACTCTGCCAAACACAATATTCTACCTTTGAGTAAGTTTGGTTTAATGCAAATAACGCGTCAGAGGGTACGCCCACAAACGCTTATTGATACACAGGAAACCTGCCCAACTTGTCATGGCGATGGTAAAATCCGTTCTTCCTTGTTTTTTGTGGACATGCTCGAAACAAAATTGGATGAGATTAAAAATGCGATGAAAATTCGTAAATGTATTTTGTTTGTACATCCATTTGTATATGCGTACATTTCTGCTGGAATATGGAGTATCAAAACTCGTTGGCAGCTTAAATTTGGCTTGTCATACAAAGTTCTTCCTAATCAAAGTTACAGCTATTTGCAATATGGATTTTTCGACATCGATGGCAATGAGATTGATGTGAAAGATTCGATGGATATGGTTTAATCTCCTCTGGATTCTCCTTTTTAATGACAATAAAAGAGCGATATATTAAGGTATTAGCTTGGTTTCAAGAAAATGTTCCCGTAGCAAAAACTGAGCTTGTATATAACGATTTTTTTGAATTGTTAGTCGCTATTGTGCTCTCTGCTCAATGTACGGATAAGCGTGTCAACATGACGACTCCTGCCTTATTCAAGGCATTTCCTACTCCCCGCGATATGGCTAAGGCTTCTTTTGAAGAGGTTTTTGCTCTTATCAAAAGTATTTCATATCCAAATAACAAAGCAAAACATCTAATAGCTTTATCTCAGCAATTAGTAGATAAATACGATGGAGTTATACCAGACGATGCCG
>JAGNUZ010000098.1 GCA_017986765.1 Paludibacteraceae bacterium
AGCGAATAATCAGGGTATCCACAGGCTTTGCCTAATTTCTCGGCTAGCTCCTCTTGCAAACTGTTGATCACGGAATTGGAATAAAACCCCAATTTACCCACTTGTTCAGCTACTGCTTGCACGTAGGTCGGGTGAGCGTGCCCTACCGAAATAACAGCGTGTCCACCGTACAAATCGAGGTATTCTGTTCCTTTTTCGTCATATACTCTACAGCCTTTTCCTTTTACTATTTCTATTGGAAATAAAGGATATACATCAAATAATTTCATTTTCTTTTAGTTTGTTCTGTTGATTAGAACAGAGAGTTGTTGTGTCAATTAAAAAGCGATATTTTTCAGGTTCAGACCCATTTTTTCGTCTAGTCCAAAAGCTAAATTCATATTTTGAACGGCTTGTCCCGATGCACCTTTTAGCAAATTGTCGCCACACGACAGGATGAGCAATTTATTGCCATGTTTTTCAAGATATACAATGCACTTGTTGGTATTTACTACCTCTTTTAAATCAGGATTGTATTCTGTCATAAACGTAAAGGCGGCATCTTTGTAATACTCTTTGTATAAGGCTTTTACTTCTTCTATTGGTAAGTTGCATTCTGTGTACATAGTTGCAAATATACCTCGAGCAAAATTTCCCCGTACGGGAATAAACACGATTTCTTTGTCAAATTTAGCTTGTAAGTGTTTAATAGATTGCGTAATTTCTTTTAAGTGTTGATGCTCAAACGCTTTATACACCGATATATTGTTGTTTCTCCAACTAAAATGCGAACTACTGCTCGGTTTTACTCCTGCACCTGTAGACCCTGTAATGGCATTGATGTGTATTTCGTTCGTTAGAAGTCCGTTAGCCGCCAAGGGCAACAATCCTAATTGAATAACTGTAGCAAAACAACCAGGATTCGCAATCTTGCTAGCTGCTTGTATGCGTTGTTTGTTTAATTCTGGCAAGCCATATACAAAATCACCGCTTTCATCACGATAATCGGTCGATAAGTCAATGATTTTAACCGAAGATGGTACAGCGTTTTGTTCCAAAAATTTGCGACTATCTCCGTGAGCTGAACAGATAAATAAGGCATCAATAGCATTTAAGTGCAATTGGTCGGTAAAGTCCATTTCTGTTTCGCCAATTAATCCGCTATGCACTTTGTATAGTTTGTTGCCAGCGTTGCTTGTGCTGTTTACAAATACGATTTCAGCTTGTGGGTGGTGTATGAGCAAGCGAAGCAATTCTCCTGCTGTATAACCCGCACCGCCTATTATTCCTATTTTTATCATCTTATTCTTTGTTTTTTGCCTGAATGTTGTAATATATTTTCATCTGATTGCCAAGTATTTTGGTAAAGCCTTTTACATCGTCAGATGACCATGCTTTATTCATTTCGCCATATTCGCCAAAATCGGTTTTCATCATGTCGAAACGACTTTCCACACCTACTAAAGTATAAGAATAAGGGCGTAGTTTTACTATTACTTTTCCTGTTACATTTTGTTGCGAACTTTCCAAGAATTTCTCAATGTCTCTCATTACGGGCTCCAAATATTGAGCCTCGTGCAAGAACATACCATACCAATTTCCTAGTTGGTCTTTCCAATATTGTTGCCATTTGGTAAGTGTATGTTTTTCTAGCATTTTGTGTGCGTTGATTATCAAAAGAGCTCCTGCCGCTTCAAATCCTACACGTCCTTTAATGCCAATAATGGTATCGCCAATGTGCATATCTCTACCAATGCCAAAGGCTGAACCTAATTCTTCCACTTTGTTAATAGCAGCGATTTTATCGGTATAATTTACCCCATTTACCCCTGTAATTTCGCCATTCACAAAATCAATAGTCATGGTTTCTTCTTCGGTTTTTACTACTTGTTTGGTGTACGCATGTTCGGGCAATGTTTGTTCCGATTTTAGTGTTTCTTTGCCACCGATTGAAGTTCCCCACAATCCAGCATTAATGGAATATTCCATTTTGGTAAAATCTGCTTCGTAGCCGTGTTCTTTTAGGTAATTAATTTCGTATTCACGTGTTAGTAGCATGTCGCGCGTTGGCGTAAGTACTTTGATGTGGTTGGCTAGCACATCGAACGTAAGGTCGAAACGCACTTGGTCGTTACCCGCACCCGTAGAACCGTGAGCAATGTAATCAGCCTCTATTTGTTTTGCATATTCGATGGTCGCAATTGCCTGAAAAATACGCTCCGAACTTACCGAGATAGGATAGGTTCCATTTCTCAATACATTACCATACACCATATATTTGATGCTTTTTTCGTAATATTCCTTGGTTACATCGAGAGTAACGTGGGTTTTTGCACCTAATCGGTAGGCTCTTTCTTCGATTTGCTCAAGTTCTTCCTTGCTAAATCCACCTGTATTTGCAATAGCGGTGTGCACTTCGTAGCCTTTTTCTTTCACTAGATACATGGCACAAAAAGAGGTGTCAAGTCCTCCACTAAATGCCAATAATACTTTTTCTTTTTTCATTTCTATATGGGTTATTTTAATTTTTTAAATTTGTTCATAAATTCACTAATTGCACTTCGTTTGCTTTCCTTTTTCTCTTCATTTTCCACTTCTTCGCGTTTTCTGCGGTGTGGGTCGTTGGGGTCATAAAGCATTGCGGTACAAATGCAATAACGTCTGTTGGTGCGTTGCAGTACATCAAAATTGACACAACCTTGGCAGCCTTTCCAAAACTCTTCGTCATTCGTAAGGTCGGCAAAGGTAACGGGTGCATAACCGAGTTCCGTATTGATTTTCATTACCGCAGCACCCGAGGTTAATCCAAATAATTTGGCTTCTGGGTAGCGCTTACGTGATAAATCGAACGAGAATTTTTTAATTCTTTTCGCCACACCATGACCTCTGTAGGCTGGGTTGACAATTAGGCCAGAATTGGCTACATATTGTTTGTTTCCCCACGTTTCGATGTAGCAAAAACCAGCAAATTTCTCCCCATCGAGGGCAATAATTGCTTTGCCTTCGCTCATTTTCTTTTGTACATATTCTGGCGAACGTTTCGCAATACCTGTTCCTCTATCTTTGGAGGATTCTTCTATCGTTGCTAAAATTTCTTCAACATAGTTGAAGTGTTCTTCGTTAGCAACAAAAATTTTTATGTTATCAGATTCCATACTGTGTGTAAATTAAAATATTAAGAAATAAAAGAAACAAAAGCACGCATCGCAATCCTAATTTCATCCCTCGAAACGTTTTCTTTGGGTATCAATAAAATGGTGTCGTCGCCTGCAATGGTGCCCAAAATGAGTTCCGATATTTGTAAATCAATGTCCGAAGCAATTCCATTGGCATATCCTGCTCGTGTTTTAATGACGGCAAGCTGACCCGAAAATTCAATTGAAATAATTTCACGGTTGTTTGAAGCCGCTTTATTTGCATAATTTGTAAATGGAATAACGTATTCGTAAATCCCTCCTTCAGTCAGTATTTTTGTGATTTTTAGTTGCTTTAAGTCACGCGACAAAGTAGCTTGTGTTACGCTAAAACCCATACTAAGTATGGCTTCTAGCAATTCTTCCTGACTGCTAATACTGCTGTTAGAAATGATTTTTTTGATAGCTTCAAGTCGCTTATTTCGTGTTTTCATTATAAATAAATATACATTTTAAATGCAAAATTATACATAAAATAGGAATATACAAGTGTTTATACCGTTTATTTTCAAATATTATGTATTTTTGCATCATTATTATACAAATGATATGAAATCAAGGGATACATTTACAGGAAAAATAGGCATCGTGTTGGCTACGGTAGGTTCTGCCGTGGGATTGGGTAATATTTGGCGGTTTCCGTATGAAGCGGGACAAAATGGCGGGGGTGCATTTATCCTTATTTACCTTGTTTGTGTGTTGGCATTAGGGTTTCCCTTGGTGATGGCTGAATTTGCCGTTGGCTACAAAGCAAAAGCAAATGTAGTGGGGTCGTTTAAAGCCTTAGCTCCAAATACACCTTGGTATATGGTCGGTTTGATGGGCGTATTGGCTGGCTTTTTGATTATGGGATTTTATTACGTCGTAACGGGCTGGACTGCTGAATATTTCTGGCAAGCAGTACAAGGCAATTTGCTTCACCTCTCGTCAGAAGAGTACAAAATAATGTTCAACAGTTTTATTGCACATCCTGTTAGACCTTTGGTGTGGACGTTGATTATGATTGTATTGGTACACGTCGTGATTATTAATGGTATTAAAAATGGTATCGAAAAAGCATCTAAAATCCTGATGCCTACCTTATTCGTTTTGATGCTTGTGTTAGCAATTCACTCTTTATTGTTGCCAAATGCGATGGAAGGGGTACGGTTTATGTTCGAGCCAAAATTTGAGAATATAACGTCTGAAGGTGTGCTTACGGCATTGGGGCAAGCGTTCTTTTCCTTGAGTTTGGGTATGGGTTGCTTGATTACGTATGCCTCGTATTTTGGCAAAGGCATCAATATTCCACGCATTGCTTTTCAGGTTTCGCTCTTAGATACCATGGTAGCAGTGATTGCGGGACTCGTGATTTTTCCTGCCGTATTTTCTTTTGGCATGCAACCAGATGAGGGTACGGGATTGGTTTTTGTGATGCTACCCACTATTTTTGAACAAATGCCATTCCCAATTTTTTGGTCGAGTTTGTTCTATTTATTATTGGCATTAGCGGCTTTTACTTCCGTAATATCTTTGCACGAAGTGGTAACATCCTATGTGTGTGAAGAATTTTCGCTTTCGCGTAAACAAGCCGTTAGCATAGTTTCGGGTGCAGTATTGGTATTGGCTGTTTTGGCATCGCTATCTTTGGGTGCGAGCATTCAGCCTATTTTTGGGAAGAGTGTATTTGAGTGGCTCGACTATATATCTGCTACTATCTTGCTTCCATTGGGTGGCGTAGCGGTGTCGATATTTGTAGGCTGGTATTTGGATAAACGTATTCTTTTAGATGTGTTGGAGCAAGAAGGACAGTTCAAATTTCGTTTCTTTAAAACGTATATTTTCGTCCTTCGGTATATTGCTCCAGTTTGTATCTTAATCGTTTTTTTGCATAATTTATTCCTAGCGTAATGAGTTGGAAGGATTATTTTTTCTTTACCAGAAGGGAGAAAAACGGCTTGCAAGTTTTGCTGTTTTTAATCCTGTTTCTGGTAGTGATATATTGGAGTATGCCGTATTGGGTACATCCTGATGAGGCTTCAAATGCCGAATTGAAAGGTGAAATCGCCCGTTTTGAAGCGATGATTGCCGAACAATCGACTGCTGACACTTTGCGAAATCAGTATTCTAAAAATGTACAAACTACCGTTGCTCTTTTTGCTTTTAATCCGAATACGGTTGATTCTACGCAGATGCTGAGTTTGGGCATTAAACCGTATCTTGCCAGTCGCATTATCAAGTACCGTAAGAAAGGCGGACGATTTGCTACAGCCACTGATTTCTCCAAGATTTATGGCTTGTCAGAACAAGATTTTCAACGTTTAGCTCCTTATATTGTCATTCCAGTTGCAACTTCGGCTACGGTATTCGCCAAAGATACTCTAGTGAAAACACCTACGAAGAAAGAAATTCTCGTAGTGGATATCAATACCGCAGATACTACCTCTTTGATGAGTGTGCGAGGTATTGGTCGTGTGTACGCTAACCGAATTGTCGCCTATCGCGAAAAACTGGGTGGATTTGTCGATAAAAAACAATTGCTCGAAGTGTATGGAATCAATGAAGAAGTTTACGAGAAGATATCGCCTTATATCGTTTCTTTAAGTATCGAATTACGTACATTATCCGTAAATAAAGCTACCGTTCATCAATTGAAACAACATCCATATATTTCCTTTTATCAGGCAAAAAGCATCTACGATTACCGTACAAGCAAAAAGAATAAACGGATTGATTCGTTGGATGGTATTCCTGCTTCAAGAGATATTAATGCTGATTTCATCGATAAAATTCGTCCTTATCTCAATTTTGAGTAGCCGAACTTATTGTACTACAAATTCGATTCTTCGGTTTTTCATTCTTCCTTCGTCCGTACTATTGTCTTCTATTGGTTCAGTAGCTCCTTTTCCGCTGTAGCTTAGGCGTTGCTCGTCAATTTTTTGTGCTACTAAAAAGCTCAATACTGATTTGGCTCGTTGG
>JAGNUZ010000099.1 GCA_017986765.1 Paludibacteraceae bacterium
TGTAAACAATGCATACGATATGCTGGTAGTAGTAGCGAACTGGCCCGCTAGTCGCAAAGAAGCATTCAATACCCTACTGAAGGCCCGTGCGATAGAGAATCTAAGCTATGTGTGTGCCTCAAACTGCATTGGAACTGATGGCAAGGGAATTTCCTATACTGGAAATTCACAAGTGATTGATTTTAAGGGATTTGTTGTAGCCAATGTGGCTGAAAATGCAGATACGATTGTGTCGTACACAGTGGAAAAAGAGTCATTAACTCGTTTCCGAACAAATTTCCCAGCCTGGAAAGATGCCGATTCGTTCTTGTTACAGTAGGGTGTTATTTTTCTGCTCGTTGCAATTGATAAAAGAATGCATCGTGAAACGCATCTCCTCTACGTAGCCAATTTATTAGCGTTCCAACTTGCTCAAAGCCAACACGCTCAAGCATACGTTGCGAGGCAATATTTGTTACGGATACGTGGCAATACAATTGTTGTAGTCCGATAAATCCAAACACATATTCTTGCAATACATTGAGTGCCATGACGGCATACCCTTTTTCTTGGCAAGCTTTATCTATCAAAATACCCATTTCTGCTCGTTTGTGAAAAAAATCTATTCGGCTAACATCAATTGTACCGACAGATACGCCATCTGATTTTCGCTCAATAATAAATCGTATTTCTTTGGTTTCATAGATATCTTGCGTCGCTTGTTGGATGTATTGCTTGAGTGCAAAACGAGAAAAAGGGGCAATCGTATTTCCTGTTTCCCAATAGCTAGTATCATTTTCCCACCCACTAAACACATCTATATCCTCAGGCTCTATAGCTCGAAGTAACAATGTTTCATTATGTAGCAATGGTGTTCTATTCATTATACGGAGAATCCATACGTAGGGTGATCTATCTTTATTTTTTTGTCTCCCTTATTTTGCTCAATAAGCGAGATAATTTCTTTGTACGTATATGTTGCTGTTGACAGTACGAGTGTTTCTTTTGACTTTTTATTGCCCGGTTTTTTAAAACCAATACTATATGACACATAGGCGTACATGCTGATAATCCACGAAGTAGGATAAAACCACAAGGGAAAAGCCCCTGCATAATGCTTTTTGTAAAATAACAACATTGATTGGTAAAACGCCTTGAGGTACTTCATATCTCCTTGCTTGGTACTTTCGCCTTTGTAGTGCAATATTGTAGAAGGAATATACAGGTTTTTATACCCAAGGTTTTTTATTCTATACGATAAATCAATGTCTTCGCCATACATAAAAAACTGCTCATCCAACAACGATTCATAGCCCAACTGCTGTTTATTAATAAGCATAAATGCACCTGCTAGTATAGGAACTTCGCCAAGCTCATTTTCAGCTAGAGTCGGGTAATAATAGGCATTAAAAAGAGTGCTCTTTGGAAACAATTTATGAATAAATGTCAGTTTGCAAAAAGCGACCCACACGGTAGGAATACCACGTTTTGATTCGGGCAAAAAATTGCCATTCATATCAATCATGCGAATACCCAACGCTCCAAATTTAGGAATATTATCAGCCACTTTACACACAATATCCAATGTATCTTCTAGTATGATGGTATCGGGGTTGAGCAATAAAACATACTGCCCTTTGGCAAGTTTAATAGCTTGATTATTGGCTTTCGAAAAGCCTACATTTTCATTGTTAGCAATATACGTAACTGTGGGGAAAAATTGGGTTACTAGGGTTTGAGAATCGTCTTTGGAATTGTTATCTACAACAAATACTTCTGCCTCAATAGTGGTTACAGCCTTGAACACTGCATCTAAGCACTGAACAAGCAAGTGTGGAACTTTATAATTTACAATAACAATAGATAATTTCATGCCTCAACGTAAAAATGACTTATACAACAACTATCTTTGGAGCCATTCTCCTATACGTATCAACATATTTTTCTGTTTTGGCATTTCATATCCTCCGTCGTAGCGAGGTTTTATCTTCCCTTTAATCATGGCATATATCACACCCCAATCGGGTATTCCACCAACATTCCTATCATCGATAAACAAATCAGCTTTCAGTTTTCGATTAGCGTGCGAATCATATACCTCTTCTGGATAATCTTTATTTACAGCATAAAAATCGACACCATTTTCCTTGCAATAATCTACCGCTTCTTGCAATAATTCGCCTTCCCTTACCGTCCACAGCACCAACTGATGCTCTCCTTCTTTTTGTATCTGTATAAGTGTTTCGAGAGCAAACGGTATGGGCACTCCAATATTGGGATATGCATGCTCTACTATCGTTCCATCAAAATCAACAGCTATAATCATAATATTTAGCGTATATAATGCGTACTAATCTTTCTTTTATTCTTCTTAATCTATAAAATACTTCGTAATTTTAGCTTCTGTAGGTTTAGAAAAAATAAGCGATACAAACGAAATTAAAAAGCAGAATAAAGAGGTATCATCTTGCAACAAATAATACGAAACGCCTGCAAATACCCCAGGAAATCCCAATATAAACATCAAATGCTTGGAATAGAGGATATAATCCACAATGCGGGCTTGCTTATTTGTTATGGTTGATTTTAAATTCTTTGTTCTATCTGAAAAATATTTTAATCCAAAAGGAATACATATCAATACTAAACTAATAGCAATAGTATTGAGTATAGTATCCGTAGATTCAGAAAATTCAGCGGGTTTAGGGAGTAAAAAGCGTCCTACAATCAATACTGTCATCAGTATGGCATAAATCGAATAGTACGATTTAAGAAGCAATTTTTGTATCATGATAATTTCTTTTTCCATTGTAATTGTTTTGTTAAAGTTATAATTGTATCGAAGAAGCAAACGGAACACGATTCACTATCGACCTTCCTAAAGTTACTTCATCTGCATATTGCAATTCGTCTCCTACAGAAATACCACGTGCTATTGTGCTAATGGTGAGTATATAAGGAGCTAATCGTTTGTATAAATAGAAACTCGTTGTATCCCCCTCCATTGTTGGGCTAAGGGCCAAAATGATTTCTTTTACAGTTCCCTGTTGCACCCTTAACTCCAAACTATCTACTTCTAAATCAGAAGGAGAAACGCCATCCATAGGCGAAATAATACCACCCAATACATGGTATAAGCCTGTATATTGCCCTGTGTTTTCGATGTGCATTACATCTTTAATTGTTTCGACTACACAAACTATATCTGACTTACGAGAGGTATCGCTACAAATACCGCACACATCGGTATCGGATATATTCTTACATACAGAGCAGTAGCGTATTTCGTTTTTCAACGACAACAAAGCTTGTGCAAAACTATTCACCTCAGCATCATCTTGTTTCAGCAAATGCAACACCAAACGGAGAGCCGTTTTCTTCCCTATTCCTGGCAATTTGGCAAACTGGTTAACAGCATTTTCGAGCAATAACGAAGGATAGTGATGTACATTCATATCTGTATTCAATTGCGAATCAAGTGGCAAAGATACCATTTTTTTGTTATTTTTTAATACCTTTGTATCCAATTTTGAGAAAAAAACATGTCATCTATTCTTTTACTCGTCCTTGTTCTCGGCTACTTTAGCGTGCTACAGCTCATTGCATTATGGGGAAGGAAAGATTCGAGCAACACAGCATTCTTCTTAGGCAACAGAACCTCTCCTTGGTATATCGTGGCATTTGGCATGATTGGTGCTTCTCTTTCTGGCGTATCCTTTGTATCAGTACCTGGTTGGGTAGCCACGTCTGGATTTAGTTATATGCAAATGGTTATTGGGTTTTCGTTGGGCTACATAGTTGTAGCAAAACTATTGCTTCCCATCTATTACCGCTTACAAGTTACGAGTATATACGAATATTTAGCCTCCCGTTTTGGCACACACACATACAAAACAGGCACACTCTTTTTTATTGCCTCGCGTACCATTGGAGGGGCTACTCGCCTTTTTATCGTAAGCCTTATTTTACATACGTTTATCTTTGCCGCTTGGGGTGTTCCGTTTGTGGTAAGCGCGGGATTATTGCTTCTACTTATTTATTTATATACGTTTACTAATGGAATTAAAACCATCGTGTGGACTGATGCCTTGCAAACGTTTTTCTTAATATCCTCGCTCTTGCTCTTGATGTACCAATCTATGCAGACATTATCCTTTGACGTAACTGAAACCGTACGAGCTATTTACCACAGTCCTTTGTCGGATATGTGGGTGTTTGATGATTTGAAAAAACCTTCTCATTTTGTAAAAATGTTTCTCAGTGGTATTTTTATAACCATTGCCATGACGGGGCTTGACCAAGATATGATGCAAAAAAACTTATCGTGCAAAAACCTCAAAAGTGCACAAAAAAACATGTACAGTTACGGTGCGGCATTTATCCCAATGAATGCATTATTTTTAGCTTTGGGAGTTTTACTTATATTCGTTGCCGAAAAAAACGGCATAGCACTTCCCTCGCAAACCGACAGCATCCTGCCTTCTATCATTGTCAATGGCATATTGGGCTCGTGGGCGATGGTATTTTTTCTGATTGGTATCATTGCTGCCACATTTTCGAGTGCCGATTCGGCTTTAATCTCTTTAACAACTGCCATGTCCGTTGATATCGTGAACATTCAACGTTTCAGCGAGCAAAAAGCAACACGCATCCGCAGATTGATTCACATAGGTTTTTGCATCGTTTTCCTATTGCTTATTATGGTGTTTTGGTGGATAGATAATAAAAATATTCTTGATCTCTTATTTACCATAGCCTCCTACACATATGGACCTTTGTTGGGCATTTTTGCGTATGGCATTTTCACCAAATGGAAATTAAAAGACCGTTTGGTTCCTTTTGTAGCCATTATTTCTCCAATTATTGCGTATGGTATCAAATGGATATTCAGTCATTATTATGAGTATCAAATTGGATATGAATTGCTTATTCTCAACGGAATGATTACTTTTATCGGATTATTGTGTTTGACAAATAAAAAAGCCAAACTCAACCCTATTACCTCACTAAATGAAATACTTTAAATGATAAAATCAGCAAAATTTGTTATTAGTAACACCGATGTTTCCAAATGCCCCAACAGTGAATTGCCAGAGTATGCATTCATTGGGCGTTCTAACGTAGGAAAATCATCCCTCATCAACATGCTTACTGGGGTAAAAAACCTCGCCATGACGAGTTCAAAACCAGGAAAGACCTTATTAATGAACCATTTCATCATCAATGATGTGTGGCATTTGGTCGATTTACCTGGCTATGGATATGCCCGTATTGGCAAACAAGGACGAGAGCGATTGGAAGAGATGATTCGAAACTACATCATACGAAGAGAGCAACTCACCAACCTATTTGTATTAATAGACTCTCGCCACGAACCACAACAAATTGATATTGAATTTATTACATGGCTAGGAGAACAATGCATCCCGTTCAGTATTATTTTCACCAAAAGTGATAAGATTTCGAAATCGGCTCTACAAACAAACGTAACCCAATATCAAAATAAGCTATTTGAGATATGGGAAGAACTACCTCCTATTTTCATTACCTCAGCAGAAAAAGGGTTAGGACGCGAAGAAGTATTGGGCTATATAAGAGATATAAACGCCTCTTTGTAGTTTTTTTATCTTAAAAAACGTTGCGATTCAAAATTTACTTGTATTTTTGTTGCGATTTTGTTAAAAAGTAACAACTGTTTTATAATCTTAAAAAGAAAATACTATGTTAGAAATTCAAAAGAAAATGAGCAATTCCTTTTATGCTCTTCTCAGTTTACCAGCTACCGCAATGGGTTTTGCCCTATCGGTACAAATATCCGCTTTAAGCTGGTTACTTTCCACAAAATATGGCTTAGATATTCACGAGATTGGTATCGTATGGGCTGCAGGTCCTATCGCAGGTATCATTGCACAGCCTATTGTTGGTGCATTGAGTGATAAAATGTGGTTTATGGGTGGTCGCCGTCGTCCGTGGATTGTTATCGGCGGTATTTTAGCGGGTCTGATGATGTTAGCTTTACCTAACTTAGAAATTATTCAAGGAATATTTATCAATAGCGAAGACCCTCAAGCTGGTTTGTTAACTATAGCCGTAATCGTAGCTTTAACTTTCGATTTAAGTATCAACGTAAGTTTTAACCCTACCCGCT
>JAGNUZ010000100.1 GCA_017986765.1 Paludibacteraceae bacterium
CTACAATGGTTAACCCGACAATGGTTTCGCTAATCTCTAGTAAACGAGCAATTTCTACAGCACTATCTACTACCAGTTTTCCGCCAAGAATTAAGCCAGCTAGTCCCACACCCATAAAAGTGTATATCTTCCATGTTGGTAGTTTGCTCTCGAATTTTTCAGAACTATCTACACTTTTGGTGTCTGTTTTAAGTTGTTTGTACACATACCATAGAAATCCGAAAAAGCACAACAAGAGAAAAGCCCCATCAAAACGAGATACAATTTGTGTTTCAAAGCCAAAATCATTTCCTACTAGAAATAATAAAACAATGGCGGCAAATGATATGGGTATTTCTTTCCATACGGTACTCGATTGCACGGTGATGGGCATTATTAACCCCGTAATACCTAAGATGGCGAATAGGTTAAATAGGTTGCTACCAATTATATTGCCAAACACAATTTCTGGGTGATTTTCGGCTGATGCAAATAGGTTGACAACCAATTCAGGCGCAGACGTGCCAAAGGCAACAATCGTAAGACCAATGGCTAAATCGGATATGCGGTATTTTTTGGCTAAAGCCGAAGCTCCATCTACCAAAAAGTCAGCTCCTTTAACGAGTATAACCAAACCCACTAATAGTAATAAGATGTTGATAATCATATAGTTTCATTTAATGAAAGTGTAAATAAATATAGGTTTAAATGGAAGGAGAGAAGTAGGGTATTTGCAACTATTTATGCAATAAATTCTAACATTTCCTTGTATAGCAAGGCGGTAGGTAGTCCCATTACGTTGTAGTACGAACCGACAATGTGTTCGATACCAACGTAGCCAATCCATTCTTGCACTCCGTAGCTCCCAGCTTTGTCGTAGGGTGCATACAGCTCCACATAATGTGCTATTTCGCTATCAGTAAGTGTGCGAAAGGTAACGTGTGAAGTTCCCGCAAAAGAGTGCATTTTATCTTTTGTAAACAAACAAACGCCCGTTGTTACTTGGTGTGTATTGCCCGAAAGCATACGGAGCATAGCTACTGCTTCTGTATAATTTGCAGGTTTACCCAATACCACATCGTTTACTATTACAACTGTATCTGCCGTAATGGCAAGTGTATTGTCTTGTAAACAAGGTAGGTATGCTTTTGCTTTTTCGTGTGCTATGTGCAGAGGTATGGCTTCGCCCGTAAGAGTAGGTGGATACGATTCGTTAGTATCTACGGAAGTACTGGTAAAATCAATTTCCAAGGTTTTTAGCAATTCTCTTCTGCGAGGTGAATTAGAAACTAGCACTACGGCATAGTTCTGTAAAGCATCTTTGAGTAGCATTGTAGGCTTACTAATTAAAAATTGATAGAAAATAAATAATAGACAAACACGCTGTACAGAACACCAATGAGCATCATGAATTTTAGAAATGTGCTTATTTGGCTATAATCTTGTTTTGTTTTCGCCTTAAATAGTAAGTAGAAAAATGCCAAAAAAGGCATAATGATTCCAAATATAAAATAGCGTTCGGTCACATTATCGGTAATGAATTGAATTTTGAAAAATGCAAAATAAGCCAATAATCCAAGTGAGAGCACGCTTATGGCATATACCAAAATTTTTGTTTTGGCGACTCCCCATACAATGGGAACGGTTCTGCACTCCATTTCTTTGTCGCCTTCTACGTCTTCTATGTCTTTGACCATTTCGCGCAAGACGGTTAATAAAAAAGCGAACAAGCTAAAACCACCTACCCATTGAAATATTTCGGGTATAATGGAGGTGTAATGGATTAATGCACCATATTCTTTTACCAACAATAAAGATTGAATGTAACCGACTAAAAAGATGGCAGTTGCTGCACACAAACCAACAATGATATTCCCGATTAAGAATTGGCGTTTGTACGATGCTGAATAGAACCACAACAAGCCAGGGATTACAACAAATATAAAACCTGCTGTCATATCTTTAAGTAATATGGCAAGCGTAATGCCCGATCCAATACCTATCACAAATAACGATTGGAAAAGCCATGCGGCTTGTTTGCGCGATACGTATTTGCCTACAATAACACGCTCAGGTTTATTGATAGCATCAATTTTAGTATCAAAATAATCATTAACGACGTATCCTGCTGCTGCGATAGAAACAGAAGCTACGAGCAATAAAATGATTTCAATAGAAAGATAGGAAATTGTTAAGTTGTAGGCAGAAAGAATAGCCATTACCACACCCACATATATGAGTACTTGGAATAGGACTAAGCTTAGCAAATTTTGAACACGCAGAAGTTGAATGTATTTTTTCATTGAAATCTATTATTTTATTTTTAATTTTATTTTTAATTTTATTTTTTTTACCAGCCGAAAGCGTGTGTGTCAGTTAGCCATTTATCTTGTGCTTTTAATACTTGCTCTAACACATCTCTAACACATCCTTCGCCGCCTTTAGCATTGGAAATGTACATGGATACGGCTTTTACTTCTTGTACAGCATCGCTCGGACATGCAGCAACGCCCACTTGTTTCATCACAGGCAAATCGGGGATATCATCGCCCATATACAATACATCGGACGCCTTTAGCTTGTATTTTTGCAAGAAATTCTCAAAATCTACTGTTTTAACTGAAGAGCCTAAATAAATATCTTGAATGCCTAAAGCCTCAAAGCGAATACGCACAGCAGCTGATCTGCCACCTGTAATAATGGCAATAGGGTAGCCAAGTTTTACTGCTAATTGCAATATGTAGCCATCTTTCATATTTGCCATACGCATTGGCTCTCCATCAGGGTAGATGGGGATGCTAGTGGTAGAAAGTACGCCATCTACATCAAATACAAATGCTTTTATATCAACCAAGTGTTCTTTAAAATTTTTCATCATCTTACTTGCTCATTTATTGGTGGTGCGTAGTAAAAATACTCTTACTTACTAACGCGTATATCGCTGCTTTATTGTGGTCTTTTTTTGCCAGTTGTGCCATGTGCTCTTCCATAATAAGCGTATCATTACGCATAGCTGGTCCCGTTTGTGCCTCAAAGGGAGTGAGTGTATCTAACTTTTCAGATGTTTCTTGTATTAGCGGTAGTAATTCTTTAAAATCGACACCTGCTTTGTCAAGCAATTCTGCCGACAAGGTATATAAATGATTGACAAAATTGCACGAAAATACTGCAGCTATGTGTATGTCTTTGCGTTTGTCAGAATTTACAACCTGTACTTTATTGCTTAATAAAGTAGCTAACGTGTGTATCTTTTCGGTGGTCTCAGTACTATTCCCTTCTATATACAATGGGATGTTTTGCCAATCTACAGTTTTCGATTTAGAAAAAGTTTGTAGTGGGTATAAAACTCCAAAATTAGAGGAAAAAGGCCTCAGTACATCAATAGATACGCTTCCTGCTGTATGTAAAACTACTTTATTTTGTAGCGGAATGCCCGCTAAGGCTGTTGCGATTTCGCTGTCTTTTACACAGCAAATATAGATGTCTGCATCGGTATAAACCTCATTTTTCTTACACGTATAGCTGGTCGATAATGTCTTGGCTAAAGCTTGTGCAGATGCTTCTGTACGGCTTACTACCTGACGGATATGCACTCCTTTTTTTTGCAAGGCTATAGCAAGATGTGTTGCCACATTTCCAGCTCCTATAACAACTAATTCTTGCATAAGTTATAGTGTAAAATGGTCAAAATGCAGTTTCTCTTTTTGTAGTCTTTCTTCATCGAATGGTTTGCGTTCTTCCATTTTGTGCCCAATGCTAATAACCGCTTCTACGGTGTAGTTCTCAGGTATGTGTAGCAATTCTTTCACGAAGTCGTTAGAGCTTATTTTATGATTTTTAGTAAATCGATTGCGTATTTGTATCCAGCACGAACCTAATCCTAAATCTTCGGCAACCAATTGCAAGAGCGTAGCTGCAATGGAACAATCTTCCACCCACACATCACTCTTTTCAACATTTGCCAAAATCACGATTGCCAAAGGTGCTTCTGCTATAAAGGCACTCGAATGCTCCTTGCAATGACTTAGTTTTTCTAAGGTTTCTTTGTCGGTAATGGAAATAAACTCCCACGGATTAGAGCGTTTCGATGAAGGAGACATCAGGGCTGCATGCAACAGGGTTTCAATATCTTGGGCAGACACTTCTTTCGCTTGGTATTTACGACAACTTCTTCTTTGTTTGAGTAATTGATACATTGATTCCATATGAAAATACAGTTTTATTTGTTCTTAAATATAGGAAAAAAATAATTAATGCTGGCTATAATGCCTTGGTTGCTCGAACGGCTAAAATGGTCTGCTTTACGGTTGCTATACACATCGCCTATGCCAAAATCATAGCGTGTTTCTAGTTGAAAGTAACCGATTTTTTTGGTGCGTATTTCCAGACCGATGCCTCCTAGTAAACTATAATCAAACGAGTTTTCTATCGGTGTAATGTGCTGATGTTCTGTTGAATTTGTATAGGTATTGGTGTTTTTTTCTTGTATCGCATAGCGTATTTTAGGTCCTAATTGAATGAAAAAACGGGTTTTCTCTCTTCCTATATATATATGCGTGAGCAAAGGCAATTCAATGTAATCTATTTGTTTCGAGAAGCTTTCACCGGAAGAAGATGATTCTGTCCATCCTCTTTGGCTATAGGACAGTTCGGCTTGAATGCCGACATTTTTCTCCGCTATATAGCGGAGAGCGATACCACCATGGTATTGAAACGAGGCCTGTTGAACGACTTCTGGCTGAAAGCTCATGGTGGGGTATACTACGCCTTGAATCAATCCGAGGGAAACTTCTGGCTGTTTTTTGGCATACAAAGAATGCGTATAGAGTATAAACACACTTGCAATTAGCAGTATTCTATTTTTTTGCAACATGCTTCGCATTTACTTTAAGTTTACGATTCCTTGTTTATCATAACTTTGCATAAATATACCTCTATTTTGATATCCTCCAGAGGGAGATACTTTTTCAAACTGAAACTTCATTTGCAACAAGCCTTCAGATGGGTCTTTTAAGTGTGATTCAAAATTAGTGCCATATTCTTGTATTTGTTGCAGAAAATAAAATGCTAAATCATGTCCCAATAGTGCATAATTAGGTACTCCTTGTGTGCCAGAAATGCCGTACTGTTCGTTTAATTTTACAAAAAATTGATGCACTTTTTCGTCTTTAAAATCAATATAATGATTGGTGTACGTATAGTGGGGCAGGTTGTATAAGTCTTGTATTTGAAGTTGATGCCATTCTGAAAAACTAAATATACGGATGTTTGATGATTGTACAGCTTGCGTCATGTTGCTCAGTTGCGTTACCGCTACCAGATTGGTGCTTGGCACAATTAATACAAGCTCTTTTTTTGTATTGTTAGCAATAGAGTCTAATCTGCTAGCCGAAAAATCGCCGATAAAACCAGTACGATACGCAATGCGTTTTTGGGTCATTTTGGCTTTTAAGAGATTTACTACTTCTTTTTTGTCTTGAAGACTCTCGCTGCGTGTTTGTAAAATGTACACTAATTTATCCGAAAAGAACTCGGCATACTCTGTTGCAATGGTTAAATTCAAATCATTTTGACCTGCAATTACTTGATAAACAAACTCATTCGTTGCTATGCTTGGTATAGATGGAGAGAAGGGTACTACTAATTTTATTTTGTTTTCTTTTGCAAAATTCGCTAATGGAGCAATTTGAGAGCTGTATGCTGGACCAAAAATAATATCAGCTTCTTTCAAGCCTATTTTTGCAAGGATTTTTGTCAACTGACTTTGTGTCTTTCCAATATCATGAACAGCTATTTCTACATTTAAACCATTGTTTGTAAGCGAATCAACTGCAATTAATACGCCTTGGTAAAATTCCATAAAACGATCCATGCCAGCATCACGCACTTCGGCATCTAATTCAAATGGTAATAGAACAGCGAGTTTAACAGTTTCTTTATGTGGCTCTTTTGTTGATTTAATGCTGTCTTCATTTGCTGTGTCGATGCCTATAATAGAAAGGATTCCATCAAAGGCCTTTTCTGTAAGCGACTCTACTTGTTCTACTTTTTTATTTTGTGGAATAAGTAGGATAGAACGATGTTTAAGTCCACCTGCCGCCGAAGGATTGGCTGCTAGAATTTCATC
>JAGNUZ010000101.1 GCA_017986765.1 Paludibacteraceae bacterium
GTATATATAATAAGAATAGCTTTGTTTACTGTAGTCACAGGTCAGGAGACACAATATTACTATTTGCTATTTATCAACACAAAATTTTCATATCTTTTTGATTTTCTTCTTGTACAATTTTAACAGTACATATACGTATCTATCATTTCTTTCCCTTTTTATTATCGACACGAGCCAGGAGACTCGTGCTAGCGGATTGGTTTAGCGAGGGTTTCACTTGAAGTGAAACCCTCGCTTTCATAAATACCCCGATACATTTTTGATACTCCTATTTTTCCAGAATTATTCATAAAAATCCACATTTTGTAACTGTGATATACTATATTTTGCGACCTTTGCATTTATCCTTCGATAGAATTGTATGAGAAAAACAAACTCCCCCTTAACATTAGGTACCGAAAGTATCGGTAAGCTCTTAGCACAATATGCTATACCCGGTATAGTCGCGATGACGGCTGCATCTATATACAACATTACTGATAGTGTATTTATTGGTCATGGTGT
Organism: Paludibacteraceae bacterium; assembly: GCA_017986765.1. Classification (GTDB taxonomy): domain Bacteria; phylum Bacteroidota; class Bacteroidia; order Bacteroidales; family Paludibacteraceae; genus JAAYPI01. The sequence continues at coordinate 505 of JAGNUZ010000101.1, forward strand.
AGGAGCATTGGCTATTTCTGGTTTGGCACTTACGTTCCCGATTATGAATTTGGCAGCAGCCTTTGGCTCTTTAGTAGGCGCTGGAGCATCCGCATTGATGTCTGTACGATTGGGTCAGAAAGATTACGATACCGCCAACAAAGTCCTCGGAAATGTATTTGTGCTCAATCTTATCATCGGATTGTTGTTTAGTATTATCACTATTACCTTTCTAAAACCTATTTTGTATTTTTTCGGCGCAAGCGATGCCACATTTCCTTATGCATATGACTATTTGAAAGTGATTCTTATAGGAAATGTAGTTACAAGTATATATATGGGTCTCAATGCCTTGTTGCGTTCTTCTGGGCATCCTCAAAAGGCTATGTACGCTACTATTTTTACCGTAATACTGAATTTGATACTTACGCCTTTATTTATTTTTGTATTTGATTGGGGTATTAAAGGAAGTGCGTGGGCTACGGTGATAGCTCAGGTGGTAATGTTGCTCTGGCAGATTTATTTTTTTAGTAATAAGAATCATTTAGTGCATTTGAAGAAGGGTGTTTTTAAACTCGAACGTAAGATTGTGATAGACTCTTTTTCTATCGGTCTTTCTCCCTTTTTTATGAATATTGCTGCGTCTGTTATTGTTATCGTTATCAATCAATCACTAAGTAGGCATGGGGGCGATTTGTCTGTCGGAGCTTATGGTATTGTAAACAGAGTTGTATTCTTTTTTGCGATGGTCGTGATTGGCATAAACCAAGGTATGCAGCCTATAGCAGGGTATAATTATGGTGCACAGCTCTACGATAGGGTGGAGAAAGTATTGCGAACGACTATTCTGTACGCTACAGCATTAACGACATTCGGTTTTGTTATTGGTCAGTTTTTTCCCGTATCGGTAGCATCGTTATTTACCAGTAATCCCGATTTAACTGCCGAAGCGGTAAAGGGCTTACGTATTGTAACGCTGTTTTTCCCCATTATCGGCTTTCAGATGGTAACAGCTATCTTTTTTCAAAGTATTGGTAAAGCAAAAAAATCTATTTTTCTTACACTTACACGCCAGCTGATTTTTCTTTTACCATGCTTGATTATTTTTCCGCATTTTTGGGGTGTAGCAGGTGTGTGGTATAGCATGCCTGTGGCAGATGTAGCGTCGAGCATTGTAGCTGGTTTATTGCTGAAAAATCAGTTTAAACAGTTTTCACAAGCACGTGTAGCACGTTCTAATTCAGATAATTTTTGAATATATACTAGAGACTAATAAAAAGGAGGATATGATATGAATGAAAAATATATAATTACCATTGGTCGGCAGTTGGGTAGCGGAGGTCGGATTGTCGGGGAGCAGTTAGCTCAAAAGTTGGCAATTGGATTTTATGACAAAGAGCTTATCATACGTGCCTCGAGAGAAAGTGGTGTAGCCCCTGCTTTTTTTGAGAATGCTGATGAGAAAATTAACCCCTTGCTTACGGGAGGCCTGGTAGGAGGACTTTTTCAGGATAATTATGTGAGCAACGAAACGCTGTTCAAGTTGCAAAGTGATGCCATGCGTGCTATTGCGGATAAAGAATCGGCCGTATTTGTAGGTAGGTGTGCCGATTATGTGTTGAGAGAATATTCACGTACTGTTCATATTTTTATATCAGCTAATCTTGAAGATAGGGTTAGCCGAGTAGCAAATTATTATACTTTGTCCGAAGAAAAGGCTCTTGCACTTATTGAGAAAACGGACAAAAAAAGAGCTTCGTTTTACAACTATTACAGCACGAAATCTTGGGGAGTAGCTAATTCGTATGATTTGTGTGTTAACTCATCTTTATTGGGTGTAGAAGACACTACGGATTTTGTATTTGATTTTGTTAAAAGGGCGATAATGTGATTTTTTTATACGAACGAGTGAGGGTTTCACTTAAAGTGAAGCCCTCACTCGTAAAACTTTTTGTAAAAAGGATATATCGGAATATTGATGTTCATGTTTGATAATCTTTCCCCCTATTTTAATGTGATAATTTAACGAATTACAATCATATTATGACAACAGATAAGAACAGAGTAAGACACAATACAATTGTAATAAAAGCCCTAACTAGCGAAATAGCCAGTTGAAGTCGAAAATCTTATTCCAACAAATAATTAACGAGTCTATTTTTTTCGTTTACTACGATGCACGGCTTTTTGTAGGGTTTTAGTTGCCCGATGAAGAATAGGTTCTTGTCCGTTTTTATATCGTTTGCTATTTCTTTATAAGTTAGCAAGTCTATTAATACTGCTTTTTTCGTTTTTTCGTTGTATGTTAGTAGCTTGTTGTTCCACAGCGTAAAGGTGGGTGATTTTGTTTGTATTTCTTCGTTTAGGTACACGCTGGTAAATTCTTCGTCGTATATTTCCAAGCGTTTGTTTTCCAAAAACACGTAATAGGGTGCTTTCAGCACAGTGTAGGTGTCGAAGGCATGTAGCTCGTTCCACGAGCGTAGTTGTACCTTGTCCACTTGCTTATTTGGGTTTATCAATAAGATATTTCCTTTTTTATCAGTGGTTACAAATTTTTCGATACCCCCTGAATTTATCATCGAGAAGCGGTTGTTTTTAGAAGCCATGATGGCTGTTTCGGGCACTAATCGCTCGTTGCCTCTACGGTGCAGGAAGTAGCTTTTTTTGTCGTTGGCTGCCACAATAAAATCCATCCCATTGGTTCTAAAATACTGTATAGGTTTGCTTATTGTGCCAACACTTTGTTTGAAATTCCAATCCGAAGGCTGTGAGGCATCTTTTTTATACAAGGCTATTTTTTTATTGCTTAATGGGATAAAAAAGCGGTAGTCTCTATTGCTATTGTAGTCGAAGATAGACACCCCAGCGGTAGCCTTGGCGGCAAATTTGATGGGGAAAGGGCGTACATTCTTTCCATTTCGATCAATTATATACAGTTTCTCGGCAGTGTTAAATACGATTTGTAACTTTTTATTGCCATACATGTCTATTTGATGAATATCGCTGATAATGCGTCCAGAGATAGGAATACGTTGAATGAGTTTCCCTTCACTGCTAATTAATGACAAAAAATTGTCTGTATCTTGCACCACAATTTCATGTAGCCCGGTAGTTTGGTTTACAACTACTTGTGGGGCAATAGCAATGGGTTTCTTTAACATTAACTCCCATGTTTTTAGTGGCTGAGTAGTCGTTTCTTTTTCTGTGGCTTGCGTAGGTGCTTCTTTCGGTATTTCGGTTACAGAATCAATTATCATGCTTTCCGAATTGTTGTCTGTGAGCAACTCAGCTCGTTCTTCTTGCAAGATATCTATTTCTGTTCTTTTGGTATAGTTGACTGCTATTTGCTGAAACTGCAAATCTTTGCGTTTGTTTTCTGCTTGCAGCACAAAGGTTTGAAAATTATTCCACAACGGACGTGTACTGTTTATCCACACTACTTTTTCGGGAGTAAATAAGGTGTTGACGTGCCGTAAAATCATGGGAATATTGGCGTATAAAGTATTGTTCGCATTTTGGTATATGTGGCGTGTGGTGTTGGTATAACTTACGGATCTGTTCAATGTTCTATTGCGGTCTTTTTGTTGCATTACGTATAGCAGCAAATCGCGCGTAGGGGCTATGTACATATTGCCATTGTAAATAGCAATGTATTCTTCGGTAAATGCATATTGCGGTCCAAATACGCAACTTGCAAATCCACTTGTGTTCCATTTAACAATATCCGTATTTTGATAACTACTGATAGATGCGGTAGGGCTACTTCCCTCAGCCATTTGCTTTAAGCGTGTTTTTGCCTCGTTTTCCTCTTTTAGTTTGATGATCATGAATCCGTTTTGTTCGAGACTGAGTGTGAAAGGGGTATATCCAAATGCGATTTCTTTGTCAAAATGGCGGTCGAAAAATAAGCTGGGGTTTTCTCCTGTGCTTGAAAGGAGTTTGTTGTGTTGTGTGTTCGCTAATTCTTTTTCTTCCGAAGATAAAATCGATTGAAGGTTCTTTTTATATAGCTCAAGTTGCGAAATGTATGACTGATTGAAAAAATAGGTAAATTGAGGCATGAATTGTACCAAGGTATTTGCACCTGTTGTTTGTTGATTGAATAGCTGTATCTGCTTGTTGCTTTTTTCGCTACTTGAAAAGCCTGCTATAACGATGCGTTCTTCCAGAAAACTAATGTCAAAACCACACCAGTCGGCATATAAGTCAGTAAACTGAAAAATACGTTTGGCATCTGGATGAAACCAGGCTTTTGTGAGTAAGGGCAGTTGTTTTGTATTGATAAACAGATTGGCTGGAATGGTTTTTCCTGCAATCTCTTTTACTGTGTTGAATGCCTTATCGTCAGCGAAAACGGATGTCTTTGTTTGTATATGGGCGATGGTAGAGGACAGTAGTGAGGGCGATGAGCTACATACAAATAAGTTGTTTTCAAAAGCCATGTATAAGCTGTCCGACTCATTGCTTAGGAGCAATACGGTTGAGCTTTTTAGCTTAATTTCTTCTTTTTTATACTTAGGGAAAATAGCGGTGAGGAGCGTTTCCTCTAGCATATTCCAGTCGTTTTGAGAAATACTCATGCTGAGCAAAGACTGCGTTTCGGTGCTGTCGATAAAAATGCTGATAAGCGCCTCTCTGCTATTTAAAAAATCACGTATATCGGTTGAGGTTTCGATAAGCGAATCGGTTTTCGTCAGAATGGTTTGTATGGGAGCTAGGGCTTCTAATTTTGTAAGGTCGAGCCAGTAATTGTTGTTGTAGAGCAGGGAACTTTGTAAATCGGCTATTTGGTTGATGTGCAACATAGCAATAGGCTGTCTTGGAACAGCGCTATACACATCAATTTTACCCGATACCGAATTGTCTTTCAGGGCATTGTATCCCCAAATGGAAAAAATAAGAGCTATGACGGCGATACCGATGATAAGAATGGTGTTTTTCATGTGTATGAGTGTTCAGCGTGTGTGTTAAAAGGCATATCCTAATCCAAATTCAATAAATTCAGCTTTGTATAAGTGAGTCTTAATGCTTACATTGGCTATTATATGATCCATAATACGGTATTTAGCAGCTAATCGGGTGTATAGCCAACCGTCTTCGTCTTCGATATTATACGCATATATTAGTCCTTTTTCTTTGCGATCTTGATTGGTATTGTTTGGGTCAATGTAGGGCTCTAAGTTTTTGATAGGGTCGTGTACATATACGCCAAATTGGATACCTGCGGTAAATTTTCCTATTACCACATCATTGGCCAGATTGATACCTACACGTACTTTATTGCTTAATTCGTCCGTAGAAATATTTGTTCTCCCGAACGAAGAAGATAGGGCAGGGTCGTTGGTGAAAATGCCGTTGTAAAATCCATCTACACCCAAGCCAATACGGTGTTGATGGCAGGAGTGGTAATAACCACCTATACTAATACTTCCAGTAGGAAAGCTTTTCGTGTCTTTGTAATAGCGTTGTCGGCTACCACCTGACACAATCACTTCGCCCGAAAACCGATCGACTATGGATGGCAATATGCTACGTCCACGTGCTACATATCCATGGTAGGTCGGGATATACTTAAAACCTCCAGATAGATTGGCAATGTTTAAGCCCATATTGGGT
>JAGNUZ010000102.1 GCA_017986765.1 Paludibacteraceae bacterium
GTTTTATTGAAATGCTGAAAGTTGTCCCTGAAAAGTTCCACCCTTCATAAATCAATTCTATCTTGTCAAGGTAGTATTTTCTGCGAGGGGGTGTCTTTAAGCTGACGCACAACATCTGTGTAGGTACACCACAAGTTCACCTATTTCGACTATGTATTATAGTTTTTGTAATTTAATGTACTGATAATGAAATATTTATGTTTTAGTGTGCATTTACTCAAAGGTACACCTATCCAATTTGTTAATTTCATATTTTTATGCTTGCTGAATTCAAGTAATAAACGCAACTAAATTATTGTGTAAATTTAGGGATAAAAATTCTATTGGAGATAAAAATCCTAATTTTTTTCTTGGTCTATTATTTAGCTTGATTTGTACATTTTGAATATCTTTATTAGTCATTGTTTCGAAAGAGGAACCTTTAGGAAAGTATTGCCTTATAAGACCATTTGTATTTTCATTAGCCCCTCTTTCCCAAGAATGATAGGGTCTAGCAAAGAAGAAATCAATATCAAGAGCCTTTGCAATTGTTTTGTGTTCTGCAAATCCTTTCTTTATTCTGAAAAAAAATAGTCTTATCTTAATTCCCGTTAAAGTTGCGTTTATTACTTGAATTTAAGATATATAAACACATTGATATATTAATATGTATTATCAACTAAAAAAAATACACCCATTTTAACCTTTATGGGTGTTAAAATGGGTGTATAATCTATAAATCATTGATAATCAATGTTTATTGTGGACCTGGAGGGATTCGAACCCTCGTCCAAACAAGAAACAAATACGCTTTCTACATGCTTATTTTCGCTTAATTTTTCGAGTTGCAACAAGACCGAAACTACCAATTGCAACCTTATCCTCTAAATTTTCACTTTGTGTGCGAGGCAACACAAAGCTATCCCTGATTTATTAGCACCTCTAAATCAAACCGCCTCAAGGAGAGGGCATTTGAGAGATGTCTCGTTCCGATACCTAGTATCAGAATTAAGCTAATCTACTGTTATTCGATTAAGCAGCAAGAGCGTAGTTATTTTCGCCTGTTATAAGGTTGTATATTCAGATTAAAGAGCGACTCATACAAGGCTCTGCATGCTTACATATCAATTTTACTCGCTGTCAAAACCAGTCAAGCCCAATTCTATGATTTATTTTGCTACACTTACAGCACGAATTTCTCTTATTACCGTAATTTTTACTTGTCCAGGATAGGTCATTTCGTCCTGAATTCTTTTTGCAATTTCTTGCGAAAGTTTTTCTGTAGCTTGGTCATCTATCTTATCCGCACCTACAATTACACGTAGCTCTCTACCTGCTTGTATTGCGTATGTTTTTGTTACACCTGGATACGACATCGCAATGTTCTCCAAGTCGTTGAGGCGTTTGATATAAGCCTCTACAATTTCACGTCTTGCTCCTGGTCTTGCTCCCGAAATAGCATCACATGCTTGTACGATAGGAGCGATTAGGGTTTGCATTTCCACTTCGTCGTGGTGAGAACCAATTGCGTTGCAAATATCTGGTTTCTCTTTATACTTCTCTGCAAGTTTCATGCCTAAAAGTGCATGTGGCAATTCTGGCTCTTCGTCTGCCACTTTTCCTATGTCGTGCAAAAGCCCTGCTCTGCGTGCTTTCTTCGGATTTAATCCCAATTCAGCTGCCATTACGGCACATAAATTGGCAGTTTCGCGAGAGTGTTGCAATAAGTTTTGTCCGTATGACGAACGGTATTTCATTTTACCAATTAGGCGAACTAATTCAGGATGTAAACCATGAACGCCCAAATCAATGGTAGTACGTTTTCCTATTTCTACAATTTCTTCTTCTATTTGTTTAGTAACCTTAGCTACTACCTCTTCGATTCGTGCTGGGTGAATACGTCCGTCAGTTACTAATTGGTGTAGCGACAAGCGAGCAATTTCTCTTCTGACAGGGTCGAAAGCAGAAAGCACAATTGCTTCGGGGGTATCATCTACAATAATCTCCACTCCAGTGGCAGCTTCCAATGTGCGTATGTTGCGACCTTCGCGACCAATGATACGCCCTTTTAGTTCGTCTGATTCAATGTGGAATACCGTTACTGAATTTTCAATAGCCGTTTCAGTAGCCACACGTTGAATGGTGTTTACTACAATTTTTTTAGCTTCTTTATTCGCTGTCATTTTTGCTTCGTCCATTATTTCATTGATGTACGATGCAGCAGTAGATTCAGCCTCTTGTTTGATAGTTTCTATCAAGTTGTTTCTAGCTTCGTTGGCAGATAATCCTGCAACAGCCTCTAGCTTTTGTACAGCTTGATGGTGCAAACGATCTAATTCTTCTTCTTTTTTCTCGTTTAAGCTAAGTTGGTTTTCAAAATTTGTTTTTAAAGTTTCTAGTTCAGTTGTTTTTTTCTCTAGCTGTTTTTCTTCGTTTTCGATAAGCGTTTCTTTTTGCTTAATTTTTGCTTCAATGGATTGCATTTTAGCATTACGAAGAATGATTTGCTTTTCGTATTCAGCTTTCAATTGAAGGTGTTTTTCTTTTACCTCCAATAATTTGGTGTTTTTAAGCCTTTCAGCTTCCACTTTGGCTAATTCAACGATGCCATTGGCTCGAGCCTTTTGCAGACTTTGTACTGCTATGGCTGATACTGCTGCACCAACAATAAATGCAAGAATGATATAAATAATGAGTGTCATATGTTATATAAAGATTAATAAATAAATAAAAAACAATGCTAAGCCAAAAATAACGATGTTGGCGTTCAGAATTGCAAAGTCTTTTTTTTAAGTGCGTGGGAGAAACAGAGAATAAAGGAGTTTATTCTTTGTTTTTACTCTCTATATCATTGTCTTTGAAGTATTCAGCTAGTCGATTGTCAATTGCTTTAATAGTTGAAATAAACGGCGATTTCGCTTTTTCTTCTTCTAATTGTACACAATGTAACGATAATTCAAACCCGACCATGATTGCAAAATCTATGTCGTTCAGGTTTTTAGAGTATTTCTTTCGATAAGCTAAAATTTTTTCATTCAATTGTTTGGCTGCTTTTCGGTAAACTTCTTCTTCCTCTCGTTTTACCTTTATCGGATAAGAAGTGTCTAATATATTTACTCTAATGGTGAGTAAGTCTTCCTTTTCCATGTTATTCGTTTAGCAGCGATATGCAATTGTCAATTTCACGCATCATTTTCGACAACCTCATTTTGCCATCTTTTATATCTTGTTTCGATAAGGAAACAGTTTTGGCTACTTTTAAGTTGTCATATTTTTCTTGCAATTCTACTATTTCCTTGTGAGCGTGCATCAGTTCTTTGTTTTTCCTTTCATAATCATCGTGTAATGTTGCAAGTTGAGATTGATACGAGGTCAATTTTTGCAACAATAATGAGATACGATTATCAAAAGTATGTAGTAACTTAGTATGCTCTTCAGTCATTTTTGTAAAATCTATACAAAAATAGAATAATTTGTATGAAAAAAAAAATATTTAGTCTTTTTTTACACAACTATTGCATAATAGAAATAAAAAGAGGTGCAAATCTTGCGAATTTGCACCTCTTTTTATGGTTGTACAATAAGAATACGAACTATCTTACTCTACGTTCTTTGATTCTTGCTTTTTTACCTGTTAATGCTCTTAGGTAATATAATTTAGATCTACGAACTTTACCGTATTTGTTGATTTCGATAGCGTTGATAAAAGGAGAATCTAGTGGAAAAATTCTTTCTACACCTACGTTTTCAGAAATTTTGCGTACAGTGAAGCGTTTTTTTACGCCGTGTCCTACAATTTTAATAACAACGCCTCTATATTGCTGAACACGTTCTTTTGTGCCTTCAATAATTTTGTACGAAACAGTAATGGTATCACCACTTTTAAATGATGGTAGTTCTTTTTCTGAAGCAAATGCAGCTTCTGCAACTTTTAATAAATCCATTGTTTGTGTTTTTTTTAGATTCAACATTACGGCGAAATATTACAGACTCCCATGTTCATGTAAGAGATTGCACCAAAAACGATTGCAAAGATAGTGTTAGTTTTTTATTCTCACAAACTCTGATGATTTAAAATTTATTATATTTGTTTTTTCGCTTTAAATATATTTTCTTTGTGTAGATATATTCTTAAGTATAACCAATTCTAATACCTATAAAGTGTGAAGATGAACAGATATATTGCACTTTCGGTGCTTATTTTAACAGGTATTGCAGCAACGTATTTTTGCAATCCGCCAGAGCCAAGTATTGCCATTCAATCGCAAGCTATTACTGTGAATAATGAGCTTGGCTTAGCACCTAGTCAGGCTATTACAGACTATGTGAAGCCATTTAAAGATAGTTTGGATAGTCAAATGAATGTCGTAATTGGCTATGCACCAGAAGATATGACAAAAGGAAGACCTCAGAGTTTGCTGTCAAATTTTGTGGCAGATTTATTGTTGCAACAAGCGAATAAACTTATACCTACAGATATAGCGGTAGTAAATATGGGCGGGTTGCGTTATCCTATTCTAAAAGGAGATATAACTGTACGTTCTATATTTGCCGTAATGCCTTTTGAAAATGCGTTTGTTGTGGTCTCGATGTCAGGCGATGCAATTTGGCAATTAGCTACTGAAATAGTGAAAGTAGAAGGAGAGGGATTTGCAGGTATGCATATTGTAGTGAAAGAGGGCGAATTGGCACAGGTAATGATTAACGGAAAGCCTTTGGATAAAAGGGCAAGCTACAGCTTAGCTACGAGTGATTATTTGCTAACAGGGAAAGATGGTTTGACGGCATTATTGCAACACAAAGTCATTGTAGAATCTACGATAAAAATTAGAGATTTGATTCTGAACCACATACGTGAGTTAACGGAAAATGGAAAACAGATTACAGCTACTATTGATGATAGATATGTGGAATAAAATTTATCTAAGGGTGATTTTAAAATAATAGAACGATTTTATATGAGAATAATACACTATTTATACACTGTTTGTTTTGCGTTGCTTATGGTTTCGTGCCAACAAGCGGAACGCCATTTGGTAATTTTGCACACAAATGATGTGCACAGTGCTATAGAACCTGACGCCAACGGAAACGGTGGTTTTGCCATGCGTTTAGCCATTATTGATAGCATTACGCAATCGGAGGGAGAAGTACTGCTCGTGGATGCGGGAGATTATTTTCAGGGTACGCCGTATTTTAATTTCTTTGGTGGCGAAGTAGAGCTGGAAGCCATGAATAAAATGCATTACGATGTGATTACTCTTGGTAATCATGAATTTGACAATGGTGTAGAGGCTTTGGTTCTGCAAATCAAAGCATTTAAAGGCATTGTTGTGTCTGCGAATTACGATGTGTCTGCTACGGGTTTGTCTAACTATGTTAAACCTTATACCATATTGGATAAAAATGGAGTGAAAGTTGGCGTGTTTGGTTTAGGAGTCAATCCACAAGGATTGATTAAAGAGGATTTATTCGGCGCTATACAGTATCTTAATCCAGTTGCTGTAGCAGAGGAAATGGCAGAGAATTTGAAGAAAGAACAGAAGTGCGATGTTGTTGTTTGTCTTTCTCACTTAGGTTATTCGTATCCGAATGAACCTGAAAAAGTCGGCGATTCGTTGTTGGCTATTCAAACATCGAATATAGATGTTATTATTGGCGGACATTCGCACGATTTAATTATTGATAAGAAGTTACGGAATAAGATAGGGAAGGAAGTTACCATAGCCCAAATGGCAAGAAATGGCCTGTATATTGGAAAAATTGATGTTTGGATTAAGTGATACTAAAAAAGCTCCTTTGAGGAGCTTTTTAGTAAAATCATATTATTTAAATTTGTAGAGCTTAAATAATAAAGGTTTGATGTCTGTATTGTTCATAAAAGCAGAGAATTTGTCTGCATCTGTGCCATAAGCATATAGCGGAACGGGCACTGGACTGTGGTCAGTGGTAGTAAATACCGCTTTGAGTTCCTTTGTTTTTCTGCTTTTTCCTGTAA
>JAGNUZ010000001.1 GCA_017986765.1 Paludibacteraceae bacterium
ACCATAACACCTTTGTTGAAAAGAATGGAAAAAATCGGCTTGATAGAGCGAGAACGGTCGTTGCAAGATGAACGTAAAATATTGGTTTGCGTAAGCGATAAAGGAAAAGAATTAGAAGAAAAAGCAGTTTCCATTCCTATGCAATTAATACAAAACTTGGGTAAAAGCAAGCTGTCAATAAACGACTTGATGACCCTCAGAAATCAACTGAACGAACTAATTGATGTTTTGCAAAATAAAGAATCAAAATAGACTTACTCTTCACACTTGAGTAAGCCCATTCTATTTTAGAACAATTTGAGACCAAGTGTTACAACAAATCCTTGATTTTTAGAATCGAATAACACAGGATTACCTTCTATTTCTACATCACCAATAATAGAGCTTAAACCAATAATATATTGAACATCAAGGGTAACGGATGCAATATCGATTCCTCCTCCTAATTGAAATCCCCAATAAATATCGTTGATATCTGCCTCTTTTATGGGAGTAATATAGTTAGATGTTGCCCTGCTTTCAATGGTTTTATCCACCACAATATTCGCTGTTGGTCCCATCGTAGCGCGCAAATTAAAATTACGCCCATTGATAAGTTTCGCACCAATAAAAAATGGAATTTGGATTTTTTGCAAATAAACCTCTTGCTCAATTGGGTTCACCGAGCCTTCTTGTGGACGGCGAAAAACTGCTCCAGAAGCAATATAATTCACTTCGGGCTGCACATATACGCCGTTGCCTACACGCATAAACACGCCAAGAATAAGCTTATCGTTCAAACTGGCACTAATATCATCTTGCTTAACAGATAAGGTCTCTGAAATATACCCTACTTTGGGTCCAAAAGCGAAATTCTGTGCATACGTTGCCGACATCAGGGGCAAAGTAGGCACGCAAAAATAAGTTTCTTTTTCATACTATATATAAATTATTGTCGAGTAAAAAATGTGTAAACAAAACTTGCCACCACATTCTTCTGTTTATCATACAAAAATAATCTATCCTCTTGCCTCTGATAAGAACGTACACGCTTCAAGCTTGCTAAAAAAGCGTCTTCGATATCCATTGTTTCAAAACAATATTTTCGAGTACTGCCTTTTGGCTCTATCGTTAGGGTCTCTGCATGAAGTGTATAGCTTCCGAAAAAATTATTGCATCCTCCGCTCCCAGAAACAGCAGTTTCATCGGTAAATAGTAGATACGGCATATCTTCTTTACTAGAAAAAGATTTCAACAATCCCTCTGAACCTTTCAATTCTATCAAAGTCCATTGTTTACCAACTAGGTTTGCGTCAAGCTTCTTCAACACATACTTTTCAGCGATGGGTGATTCGATTTTATTACACTCCATATCCAATTTCACTAACACATTTTCGCCTACCTGGTATATCGCTTCCAAGGTATTCGATAACGATAATAAACGAATGGTTCTTTCATCATCCGACCATCGGAATGAGCCTTCTGAAACGAATACTGAATCGCTTTTTCCTACATACTGCATTGATAGCAGGTAAGTAGAATCTTTCAACAGCAGTTGTTGCTTGATACCCTCGCAATCAGCACAAGGGATTAAGCCTGTGTACACACCTTGCCAATCGAGTGCATTTTTGCTTGTATGCATATCAATTGCTGTAACACTTTCTTTCTCTGTTCCGTGTTGCTTGGTATGCGAGCAAGAGAACAAAAAGAATGAGGAAACAATAAACATCAACACTTTATTCATAGGACTATTTTTTAAAATTCAATTTAGTTATACGCAGAAAAACTATCCGTTAAAGATAGTTTTTCTGCTTGTTTTTACTTTTAAATCTCCTTAAACTTGCTTGCTGGTTGCTTGCATTTAGGGCATTTTTCTGGTGGGGCTTCTCCTTCGTGGATGTATCCACATACTGTACATACAAATTTTTTCATCGCTTTTTGTTTTTAGTTTGTGTAATTCTATCTAGTAATTGTGTTTCAAATATACAACAAACTTTTCAAAAACAGAAATTTATTGTTTTTTTTTATAAAAAAGAGTATCGCCTCTATAATCAGTTAATTTTTCGTATTTTTGCACCGCATTTATTCATCCGAATACCATACGTATGCTAAAAAAACTAGACATTTATATTATCAAGAAATTCTTAGGAACTTATTTCTTGTCTATCTTGCTCATTATGAGCATTGCAATTGTTATTGATGTAACAGAAAAAATAGATGATTTTTATGCAGCAGACTTGGATTTATCAACTATCTTGTTTGATTATTACATCAATTTCATTCCGTATTACATGAATTTGTTTAGCTCATTGTTTACGTTTATTTCCGTCATTTTTGTCACGTCTAAACTGGCATTTAATTCCGAAATTATAGCCATGCTTGCAAGCGGTATTAGTTTGAAACGCATTTTGTTACCCTATTTTGTTGCAGCAACTGTCATAGCTTTGTTTACTTTTTACATTGGAGGCTATATCATTCCTCCAGGGAATAAAGTGCGTTATGAGTTTGAACAGCTACATATTGATCGCAAACCGATTGAACAAACTATTCGTAATATCCAACTAAAAGTAGATCCGAATAAAATTGCCTATATGGAACGCTTTGAGCTTACAGATAACATGGGATACCGCTTTTCGCTTGATGTGTTTGAAGGAAAAACATTGATTTCGCACACCACATCAAATACCATTCAATGGGACTCAGCGAGTATGTGGACTCTGGGTAATTTTACAAAACGTGATTTTATTGACCTGAAAGAGGAGTTGAGTATTGGAGAGAAAATGTCGATGGAAATTAATATGAAACCATCAGATTTTGGCTGGTTGAAAAATCAGTACGAACATTTAACAACCCCAGCTCTAAAAAAACACATCGAAGAACAATCAAAGCGAGGCACAGTAGGTCTTAGCCTATACAAACTCGAATATGCAAAGCGTTATGCAATGCCTTTTGCGGCTTTTGTGCTCACACTCATTGGAGTATCCTTGGGTTCACGCAAAGTACGTGGAGGAACAGGCTTGCACATTATGATTGGATTTCTGCTAAGTGTAACCTACATACTGGCTACCATGATATCAGCATCGCTCACAGTGAAAGCGGGCTTTAATCCTGCCGTAGCAATATGGACGCCGAATGTATTTTACTTTATTATTGGGCTTTATTTGTACAAGATTGCACCGAAATAATTATCGAGTAAGCAACATTTTCACACTAAACCCAACGTTGGAATTGGAGATTGGATACGATGTCATCACAATAGGATTGTTCGATTGCAAATCGTAATAGAAGCTTATATTGATGCGTTCGCTAAATACATAATCTGCTAGGAATTTTACGCTCAATATTTTATCTCCTGTTGTGGCTTGGGCATATCCCTCTTCTATTTTGCGGACAATAGTTTTATTGTCTCTTATAGAAAAATCAGACCGCAAAGTCAAATCATTTTTCACTTTTTTTTGCTGATTGGAGGGCAAACGCAAAATAACATCAAAATTACTAATCTTATACCCTAATCCTACTACATATTCATCATTGCGTGTTTCGACCAACTGATTGCTCGCCAAGTTCAACACCAAATTTCGTCCTTTACGTAGTTCTACTTTTGCTGTTAGACTGTTTTTCATATTCACATCTACACCAATAAGCGGATTGAACATTTCGTTAATAGATACACTGCTAATGCTATATTGCGAAGATGGAATTGGATTGCCCGTAAGCACATCTTTTATATACCCCGATTGCTCATCATCGCCCACATACGTAAGGTACGAATTGTAGCTACCCACATTGTATTTAGCAGTATAAGCATGTCTCAGATTAACACTTCGTAAACGCTCACTTATCCATGGAATACGAGACAAACCATCGTAGGAAATTTGCCAGTTGGGCATGAGATTCCAAAAAGAAGCGAATGGGCTTAATTTGATAGTACGCTCGTCTGAGCCCGAATATGCTGCCAAGAAGGCTGGAATAAGCACATCTGGGGAATTGAGCGAATAAGAGCTTATATTGGAGTCGTATTGCGTATCGCCCAAGCTGGCATCGGTGATAAAACCTTGGTTTGGATAAAACGTTCCTGTTCGTTCTTGTTCTAAGCGAGCTGCTATCATTGCCCTATTGTGCACGAATTTATTATACACATCTGATGAATAAGCACCATCTTTTGATATGGAACTAAAAGAGGTCGCAATAGCCAAATAGCTCATGGAAAAATTTCCGCCTACGCTGGTTGGCATGTCGTCGTAGGAAAACTGCACTTGCTTATCTTGTACCGCTACCCTATCGGCAACAAGGTTAATCTTGAAGCCCGCAAGAGGCTCTACCAATGCCCTAATTTGAAATTCTTGTGTATGCTTGTAAATGGCAGGATTTAAGGTATTGTTGTACACCAACCAATCGTTAGCCATGGCTCTATTTACAAAATTATCGTCTTGCAATCCGAACACAAAATCCCAGCCTGGCACCATTTTGCCATTGTAATTATCCAACCCAAATACTTGTACTCCTGGTTTAAATCCATGAATAGAAGTACCGTCTGTTTCCGTATAAGTAAACGAAGCATTTCGCAACATCATTAATACACGCGAGGAATAAGACATTACTTTTGTTGCTATGTCGGCATTCTGGCTTGTGCGTGGCTCAAATAACAAGGACAATTCGCCGTCTATTTGTGGCAAAAACGAAAGAGAATTTGCATCAATAGAAGTATAACGCAGGTTGTATATCCGTCCGTCTGATTGATTCTTAACGATTGGTTTAGCGTCATTCAGATTGTGTCTAATAATGACTTTTTCGCCTTTGACCACAGTTACAATTTGCTCAAACTTTTTCGTTGCGGCCGTAGTTTGAGAGCTTGATTGAGGACGGGAAGTACCGTACTGGCGATTAATCTCTCGCAAATATTTCGATTTATTATATAGCATTTCAAAATTGAAACGACCGTCCAGATTCCATGCCCCTTGATTATAAATAGTATTTCCTAAACTTTCATTATCAATTACAGTACCATATTCCCAATTGTAACTTCCTGTATATTTAACATTTGAAGATACCCAATTCACTACAGGAACTTTACTAAATGGCAATGCCCATGTAGCATTGGCACGTTGATTATACGAATACGGATTTCCTAAACTAAGAATACTCGTAACAACGGAATCTTTCCATTCTTCGTATTCATCGGGATATACTTTTCGGTTTACGCCACCTTCATTTTCTGTAATGCGAGCCTGATTACCAGAGCTAAAAGACAATTTGATGGAACGAGTTAAATCCCAACGAATATCAGTTTCGGTATTCCACATAAATTCTTTTTGGAATGACGTGGGTAGCAGGTTATTCATATCTGAATCTGCCAGATTTCGAAGTTTTTGTTCATAATAATAACGTACCATGCTTGTCTGAATCGAAATTCGATTCGGTGCATAATAGAAATTAATATCACGTATCAACTGCCATGCTGGTTTCGATAAAAATTTCACTTTCGCAAAAGGCTCTACTGGTTTTGGGTTCCATGCATATTCGTATGCCACAGATGCTCTATAATTTTGCTCATTATCAATATCTGTTGTCGGGTTTTGCCTATCTGTTTCTGAATACGCATAATTCAATGTTACGTTAGCAGGGTCGTAGGGCATCGGTGTTTTGCTCTTAATACCAATATTCACATTCGAGAAGGATACACTTTTGTTCGTTACCACATCCAACGACCGATCTCGAATAGAATCCCTTTGACTTTTCAGATCCGTAGCGTCTAGGGCCTCTTGTAGCAATACGTCTTTGTCCAACGGATTGTATTGAGGTGTCGATACTTGCTGTGCATAGGAGTAAGCGATTGGCAAACGCACCCGTGATCGTTGAGGAAAGAATCGTCCTAAATCGAACACAGTAGAAAGATTGTACTCGTAATAATCGTCAATACGCCTGTCCATTACGTTTTGCTCAATGCCTCCAAACCCAACAGTTTCTACCCGACCTGCAACATTTATCCTACCAAAATCAGACAGATTAATTCCTAAATTACCTAAGGCAGCAATACCTCCCTCTTCGTTAAATTCCGTAAGGCGTAATTCATTCACCCATACTTCTGCCGACTTCACCGTACGAGAGGAGTTCGTCACCCCAATCATAATCACTTCCACTTCACCTAAATTTGGATTCCCTACTATGGTCATTTTATTCGAAGGTTTTGTGGGGTCGTACTGAAAATACGGTGTAATATTCGAGACAACAGAATTCATTCTGTTCTTCTCTTGATTCCGTTTTACTTTCAAATCAGTTAACAAATCCATTGAAAAATCCAGCATATTCTCAGAAGGCCATACCGCTTCTTGGTCAGAAGGCTTGCTTGTAGAATAATTTCCTGGATCAGTTAGTCTAAGCGGTATCTCATATTCGTAATAATTATTCTTAAAATCAGAGCCTAAGCGAATAAATACACGCATCTCACTATCGTCAAGCTGTGTGATATTGTCGGCCAAAGCCTCAGCATGAACAAACATTTGCAAACGTTTATACTGACGCATATCAATACCCGCACTCTTATATACAGCTCTGGCATCGCCTGGAGACAAATTCAATACACGCATCGATAATGCTTGTTCGTTGTCTTGGCGTATTTGTTGCTGACTTGGGTCAATTACCCGTGTAACCCCAGGAGGTAGCACATAGTTAACAGGCGTTTTGTCTGCATTTTCTTCAATATTAACAGCTGACATAGAAATTGAAGCGGTAGAAGTAGGCGTTACATCAGGAGTGTGTAATTCTTTGGTATAGGTTTTCCATTGTCCTTTTACCAATTGCAAGGTAGCAAAACGCAACATCACATCTTCTTCAAAATCAGTTAAAAACATCCGCATAAACCGAATGGATTTAAAATCACGAATACCTCCTATAGCGGTGTAATTTTCCGCATCGCGAATTGGAATTTTAAACTGATACCATTTCACAATTTCAGTTTTTCCGTTTTTCAACTCTACAGTGGCGTTTACTACATCGGCGATAAAATTCTCTCCTACTACCATATCCTCAGGTCGCAACGAAACTTTATATTGATAATATTTTTCGTATTCATTGAGGGTATTATCGTTGTTAATATCCTCTACATCTGGCAAATTTGTAGCAGACGAAGTAAAGTCCTCATTGGTATCGGCTTGTGCTGGCGAATTACCTTCTGTGCCATTGTATCGTTTGTAGCGATTGAGTACACCCGTTTGTTGTGTGTCGTAGTACGAACTTCTGTAGTGAGAAAAATTATCGCCACCAGGGTCGTTCAATGGCGAAAATGGGTCGCTTTCAAAACCTTGCAACGCACCTGCAGTAAGCGTAGTACGCACTTGTTCGATAAAGGTACGGTAAGTGCTAAACTCAAATTCTTCTTCAGTCGTTAGTCCATTTAAGCCTACATCTTGCTTTTTGCGAGCATTATCCTCGTTATTAAAAGCATACACTACAGCTTGCCTCGATGGCACTTTGCCCCATACAGTGCTTTCCGCTACTGGTTGAGTTTCCGTTACCGGCAATCCGTTCTCAAAAAACTTTCGACCATCTTTCAAAATATCTTCCGATACATCTCCCAAGTTAAAATACAAATCGCCGCCTTTCATCACATTCAAGCTATCATACACAAAAGGGTCGAGCACCCAAAACTCCATATATTCGATGTTGTTGTTTTCAAAATCAGTAGTTTCTAAACGCCTCATCATACCACCCCATTTATCTTTTGGATTAGCAAGCGTTCCATCCGCATTATAACTAAATGGGTCAATATTATAAGGACCTCTTTCATTGGGATAAAAAGCCATATTCAATGTTTGAATATATCCTGATTGTCCGTACATCAATTGGCGATTAGGGAATATTTCTCGTTCACGAATTTCTCTTACAAAATGGTTAGACAATTGCTCTTTGTCGTTTTTAATGTGCAAAGGTGTACGCGAGGTGTTGCGTGTAAAAATGGGGTCGATGTAATACCATGCCAACAACGCTCTATTTTTACCATATTCAATATCATTGACCAATCCAGCTTCGGGAAATAAACCACCAGAAGGATGATACGGTGTACTTGCCAATTTCCATGTATGCGGATGCCGTACATCGAAGGCTATTTTGGTTGATTCAAAATCATCAAGGTAAGCAATACCTTGTTCATCAATGGTTTTAGAATGACCTGGTATCATTTGTGCAAACTCTGCATTAAAATTAATGCTAGATGGTTCTGTTACATTCAGTAATGGAATTTTATCCAACATATTGGTAATCCATTGCGATTGTGTAGAATAGGAGGTATTTACACCCCAAATAGTATTCGATATAGGTTCATTGCCCATTAACACTTTTTGAGTAAGGGGCTTTTCTGACAAGTGCATAAAAGTAGCCCCCACGTTAAACTTATCGCTAAAGGCATAATCTAAATGCGTACCCACCAATGTTTTGCGTTGCATGCTAAACAGCGATTTATTTTCTAAGCTAATGCTAATAGGAGCACCCGACTCCACAATGGTTTCGTTGAGAATATTCACCACGCCCATCATATAATCGACGGTATAATCGGTATTTTCAATCAGCTGACGACCACCTGCAGTTACCTTTACCGAACCCTGCGGCACGTTCATAGCATTCAGGCGAATTTCTGAACCAGAGGATGAGCGATATTGACCTACAAGTCTAAATTTATTTTTTTCTGCCACCTCTTTGGCTACAACAATAGTAGAATCGTATAATTCTTGAAATACAAATTCGTCAGCAATAGCGTTATTCGCAAATGCTTGGCGTAAGTGCGAGCCAAAAGGTTCAACTACAGGGAAGATAATACGTCCATTTTCAGGATAAATAGTAAAGTTCTCCACAAAATCGAACACCCCATCGGGATTTTGCTCTGCACGAGAATCGAGCCTATCCAAATTCATCACGCGAAGGAGGATAGTGTTGGCAATTTGTCCTTTCGGAATATAATTCAAATCTACCCCTGTAGAATCGCTTCGATAGGTAATGTCTAGGCGAAATTTATCTTTTTGTACCTGAAAAGCACCCAATGAATAAATATTTTTCATCATTAAATCCCACATGGGCACATTGGGCGATTGCGAAATACCTTTCAACAGTTTAAGCGTAAGCACATTGGGAGGTTCTATGCCGTCGGTAGAGAATTCACCCACCTGATACACTTTGCCATTATACGTATATTCGTATGCTACCGCCAACACCTCATCAGAGCTTAATGTGCGGCGTAAGGAAATATAACCTAATTGCTTGCTGTATGTATATTCAGTAGGTTCTAACCTTCGGGCACTCTCAATCTTCACATAATCTTCACCTCCTACCACTCCGTATGGAGATAAGTTTTGATTCAATACATTATTTGCTAACGAAATAGAGCGATAACCGTCAAGAGCCACCACTTCTCTATACAAACTATTGGCATCATTGGCAGGTACGGAAATAGATGCAGAAGGTAGCCAATGTGAATTGTGAATGCGTGTAGGCTCTGCTAAATCCATAAACCCTACAATGTTACGTGCTTGATTAAAATCAACTGCATTCTTATTGGTTACCCAAACTTCTATTTTATTAATGACAATACCTGATGAAATATGCGGTAATTTACTCATCGAAGCATCATAATTGTCTCTAAAATAATGAGCTAAAAAGAAGTGGCGATTTTCATCGTACTGATCCGCCGACACATCAAACTGAGTAGTTTGTGCTCCACCATTCAGGTTAATGGTTTTAGATTCAGACTCTTGTTGCGAAAGTACAGTGGTTACATTTAGTTTGCCGAACTGCATTTCTGTTTTGAAACCAAAGAGCGTGGTATTTCCCGTTATCAAGCTTCCGCTTAAAGGCATACTCACATTTCCTGCTTCGAGCTTGCGAATAATGTCGTCTTCTTTGCCTTCGTAGCGCAATTTGAGCATCGATTGGTCAAAATCGAAGGTAGCTTCTGTATCGTAATTAAGTCCGAAAGATAGCTTATCTCCAACAGAACCTTTTACGTTCAACTGTATTTTTTGGTCAAAATCGAATACAGGCGGAGGACTTTGCAAACGCTCGCTCAAGGATGGATTTTTAGAACGATAGAATTTTAATCCGAACAACAACTCGGCTGAACCTTGTAGTTTTAATTGCACACCACCAGGACCAAACACTTTATCCGCATCGCCCAAGCCAATTTGAATGTCTGTAAGGGAAAAAGGTTTTTCGGTATTTTTTTCTTCTCTGTTTTTATTTAACCAATATGCATTCACAGACTGTTGCATTTGGTATTTAGCGTATTCTTCTGGTGTTAGATAGGTAGGCGTAGTCAGACTCATGTCATTCAGCCTATTAGAAAAGATATAACGCTCATTCGAGGGGTCATATTCCACCTCAGCCGAAATATTGTTGGGCATGGGCAAATCGATTGCCGCACGATCTTGTGCATCAGGGTTGGCGTCTATGTTTGACTTGATAGGGAAACGCAATGCCGTAGCAGGCTCTTCAGCAGAATTTTCGATAATACCTACCGATTGATCCACCTCATTATTCGCCACTAAAGAGGAATAGCCAACTATACCACACAGGCTTATAAATACAAGTATTTTATATAATTTATTCAAAAGAATGGATGCACGTTATTTTTATAATAATTTCAAAGCTTGTTTAAGAAGCACTTCTATCGAAATCTCAGGCGAATTGGCTAAAATTTTATCTACCACTTTTTGCGAAGCAGCAGCATTAAAACCTAGCATAACCAAAGCCGAAACAGCTTCTTTTTTAATGGTTGATGATATGGACGATTGGGTATTAGGTTTGGCAAACTGCTCTATATTTCCCAATTTATCTTTCAAATCGATAATAATGCGTTGGGCTGTTTTAAGTCCTATCCCTTTTACAGATTTCAAAGCACCCTCATTGCCCGAAGCAATGGCTTCCTGAATTTCGAGCACCGAAAGCGAAGACAATATAACACGTGCCGTATTCGCTCCTACTCCCGAAACAGAAATAAGGTACAAAAACACTTGTCGTTCTTCTTTTTTAGTAAAGCCATACAACACTATCGCATCTTCGCGAATAGCCTCGTACACATACAACTGGCATGTAGGACTCTCTTGCAATTGGGCATACGTAGTAAGCGATATCTGAATAAAATATCCCAATCCGCTATTTTCCACTACTACAAAACTAGGATTTAGTTCTACAACGTCTCCCTTAATATATTCTAACATAGGTAATTATATATCTTTTAGCATAAATTCTAAAAGGGTTCAAAGGTACGCAAAAAAATATTCTTGTCAAATCTTTTTTTTATGACAAGATTTCCTCATATACACAATGTATTTATGTTAAACGTAGAAATAGGCAAAAACGTATATTGATAGGCATTTTAACTTATTTTATTTTGTGTAAAACAGAAGAATTCAAACCACTTTCACTGCATCAGTTCAGAGTCTGTTTGGTCTAAATTATTGCTCCACAAATACTTTCGTGTTTCAGAAGCTACTACTCCGCTCAGCATCAGCACCATCACTAAGTTTGGTATAGCCATTAGGGCATTGGCTGAATCGGAAATATTCCATACCAAGGAAATTTTCAATATCGAACCAAAAAAGATAGCCAATATCCATGCTACACGGTAATACACGATGATTTTACTACTAAATAAATATTCGAGGGTTCGTTCAGCATAGTACGACCACCCCAACAAAGTTGAAAAAACAAAGGTTAGCAAGCCAAACGTAAGTATCGAAGAGCCCCACACATGCAATTTGCTAAATGCCATACTTGTCAACAAAGCACCATCATGGGAATCAATATCTGGGAAAGCCAACACACTGCTGACTAGCACAATACCTGTGAGAGCACAAATAACTACCGTATCCCAAAATGTACCTGTGGCGGATATTAAAGCCTGACGAACAGCGTTTTTCGTTTGTGCCGCAGCTGCCACAATAGGCGCAGAGCCTAAACCCGACTCATTGGAGAATAAGCCCCGTGCAATACCGTATCGCATAGACATCATTACAGCAGCTCCTGTAAAACCACCTCCCAGAGCCTCCGACGAAAAGGCAGAACGCAAAATGAGCGAAACGGCTGCGCCTACAAATTGATAATTGAGACCTAACAACCATAAACAGCCAATAATATACAGCAGGGCCATCGATGGAACAAGCGCTTTGCACACTCTCGCCACCCATTCTACACCGCCAAACATCACAATACCGACGGTACTTGCCAACACGATACCCGTAATATACGGTGGAATGGCAAAATTTTGCTCCACCAATATAGAAATAGAATTGGCTTGGGTCATATTACCAATACCGAATGCTGCTATCGCTGTAAAAATGCAAAAAAGAACTGCCAACCAGCGCATATGCAATACCTTATCGAGCACCACCATAGCACCACCCATCATTTTTCCATTATCTGTTTTGATGCGGTATTTTACAGCCAACAAGGATTCAGAATATTTAGTTGCCATACCAAAAACGCCCGTTAACCAACACCAAAAAACAGCCCCTGGACCACCCAAAGCAATGGCAGTAGCAATGCCAATTATATTACCCGTGCCAATAGTAGCTGCTAGGGCTATAACAAGTGCTCCAAACTGACTAATATCGCCTTTAGAATCTTTGTCGGACGTAAAAGATAACTTAATGGCTGTAAAGATTTTGCGTTGCACAAAACCCGTTCTGACTGTTAAAAACAAATGTGTGCCAAAAAGCAAAATAATCATGGGTGCTCCCCACAAAAATGCATTCGTATGCTCAAAAAAACTTTCTAAAAAAGACAATAGCTCTTTCATTCTCTTAATGTTAGATATATCTTAGCAAAACAAAATAAACACAATCATCTGAAAAACAACCCGTTGCAACAAAAACAAAGAAATTCATTCGTTCTTCATCGTCCAAACAGCATAACACCATCGCAACAAACAGAAAAACGGCACAACAAAAGTATAATAATTATTAACAAGATAAGAATAAAAAAATAATTACCTTTGTGGATTGAACTACTTTAAACATACTATATGAATTTGATAGAACACGTAGGTAGGTATTCTAATTTAATGACAGGGGTATTTAAAAAACCTGAAAAATGGAACCTTACGCTTCGCCAAATTGTAAAAGAAATGAGCAAGCTGGGTGTTGACTCTCTTGGTATTACGATTATCATTTCTGTCTTCATTGGCTCTGTTATTACCTTGCAAACGGTATTGAACACCGCTAACCCCATGTTGCCAACATATGTTACTGGTTTAGTTACACGAGACACCTTATTATTGGAATTTTCATCCACTATTTTATGCTTAATCTTGGCAGGAAAAGTTGGCTCAAACATTGCTTCCGAAATAGGCACAATGCGTATTACAGAGCAAATCGATGCCCTCAAAATTATGGGTGTAAATGCACCTAATTTCCTCATTTTTCCAAAAATCATCGCCTTTTGTATGATTGTGCCTCTACTCGTTATATTCAGTATGTTTACGGGGTTGATCGGAGGCTATATGATAACTTACACGGGGGTTCTCTCTCCATCAGACTATATTTTAGGCATACAATTTGCTTTTATACCTTTCTACATTGTGTATTCCATCATCAAATCAATACTATTTGCTTTTATTATCAGCTCTGTATCTGCCTATTATGGCTATTTTTCGTATGGAGGAGCATTGGATGTGGGTAAATCAAGTACAAATGCCGTAGTAAATAGCAGCATTATCATTTTACTATTCAATGTATTATTAACCGATTTATTCTTGATGTAAGCATGATAGAGATAGTAAACGTATGCAAATCATTTGACGGAGTTGAGGTACTAAAAGATATTTCAGCTACTTTTCACGCTGGAAAAACAAATTTGATTATCGGTCAGAGCGGTTCAGGAAAAACGGTATTGATGAAAAGCATTATTGGCATACACCACGTAACGAGTGGGAAAGTATTGTATAACGACCGTAATTTTACCGCAATGAGTAGCAACGAAGTAAAAAAGATACGCCAAGAAGTGGGTATGTTGTTTCAAGGATCAGCCCTATTCGACTCCATGACGGTAGAAGAAAATGTACGCTTTCCGTTGGAAATGTTTTCATCATTATCCAAAGAAGAAAGAGACGAACGTGTCAATTTTTGCTTAAAAAGAGTCAACCTACTAAACGCAAACAAATTATTTCCAGCTGAAATAAGCGGTGGAATGCAAAAACGGGTAGCAATTGCCCGTGCTATTGTGTTGCAACCGACTTATTTATTTTGCGATGAACCAAACTCAGGGCTCGACCCAAAAACGGCAATACTCATTGACCAACTTATACAAGAAATAACCTCCGAATACAATATCACGACGATTATCAACACGCATGATATGAACTCAGTAATGGAAATTGGCGACCACGTACTGTTTATCAACAAAGGCGAAAAATCGTGGGAAGGCGACAAAGATTCTATTTTTGAATCGGACAACGAGGACTTAAACGACTTGGTATTTGCCTCCGATTTATTCAAAAAAATCAAAAAGAATTATATACTAAGCAAAACAACATGAAAATAATCTCCTATAACGTAAATGGTATTCGCTCAGCCATCAGCAAAGGATTGCCAGATTGGCTACGAGAGGAGAATCCAGACGTGCTGTGTTTGCAAGAAACAAAAGCTCAACCCGAACAAATAGACAATGCTTTATTTGAAGAATTAGGCTATCATTGCTATTTTCATTCTGCCGAAAAAAAAGGCTATAGCGGTGTGGGCATATTGTCAAAAACGAAACCAGATGCTGTCATATACGGCATGGGTAATGAAAAATACGACAGAGAAGGCCGGGTCATTCGTACCGATTTTGGCACTATTAGCGTTATTAGCGTGTATATACCTTCGGGCACTACGGGTGGCGTACGACAAGATTTCAAAATGGAATTTTTATTCGATTTCAGCACATATATTCACACTTTACGTGAAACTCGCCCCAATTTAGTGATCGCTGGCGATTATAACATTGCACACAAACCCATTGATATCAATCATCCTGAAAGACAAGTGGGAGTATCGGGGTTTTTACCCGAAGAGCGTGATTGGCTTACTGATTTTTTGGCAAGTGGATTTCTAGATTCGTTCCGCGAAATAGACACTTCGCCCGAAAAATACAGTTGGTGGAGTTACAGAGCAGGAGCTCGTTCTAGAAACATGGGTTGGCGCATAGATTATCATTTAATCAATAAAGAAATTGCACCAAAACTGAAACACGCAGCTATTTTGAATGATATCATTCATTCGGATCATTGTCCTGTACTCGTTGAATTAATTTGAAAGGAATAAAACTATGCCAAGCTTTTTTCATCGCCCCAAACCACGCCAATTTCATGTAACACCGAGGTATTACGATGAACACAAAGAGCGTATAGCCGAATCGCAAAAAAGAGTAGGTTTAGATAAAGAAAACGAAGGTAAAAACAGAACCACCTATTCCTCTTCTATTAAAGGTACATTTGGCAATGTAAGCGAAATGATGAAAAGCAAAAACCGCCAAAATATCCGCATGGGTGTGATACTTGGTGTAGTGGCTTTGGTTCTGTATTTTTTGTTTAAGTAATTATTGATACACGTATTTGCTGTATGTCTGATATTATCCATGTACTCCCCGACTCTGTAGCCAACCAAATAGCAGCAGGTGAAGTTATACAACGACCCGCCTCTGTTGTAAAAGAGCTAGTGGAAAATGCGATTGATGCGGGAGCCTCAACGATACAAATTATCATCAAAGATGCTGGCAGGACCCTCATTCAGGTAATTGATAATGGAAAAGGGATGTCAGAAACAGATGCTCGCATGAGCTTTGAACGACATGCAACCTCAAAAATAACAAGTTCAGCCGATTTATTCAAACTTCAAACCATGGGTTTTAGAGGCGAAGCACTCGCATCTATTGCTGCCATTGCTCAACTTGAAGTACGCACGAAAACAGCAACGAGCGAGCTTGGAACGTGCATCGAAATAAGTGCTTCGGTGGTAGAAAAACAAGAAGAAATTACCTGTACTGTGGGAACTAACTTCATGGTGAAAAACTTATTTTTCAATGTTCCTGCCAGACGAAAATTTTTAAAAACCAACGAAACGGAGTTTCGGAATATCCTCACTACTTTTCAGCAAATAGCCTTGGTGTATCCCGCCATCGCTTTTACTCTTATTCACAACGAGGTGGAAATATTTCATCTCCCAACGAGCAATCATCGAGTACGCATTAGTACTATTTTTGGCTCAAAAATTAATCAGCAACTCCTTCCTATTGAAGTAGATACGCATTTAATTTCCTTTTCCGGTTTTGTAAGTAATCCTTCGTTTGCACAAAAACGTGTAGCGAATCAATACTTTTTTGTCAATGGTCGCTACATACAGCACCCGTATTTCTACAAAGCCATTTCATTGGCATACGAGAAATTACTCCCTGCAGAAACACGTCCTTCGTTTTTCATTTATTTCACCATCGACCCCTCTGCTATTGATGTAAATATTCATCCGACCAAAACGGAAGTGAAATTTGAAAACGAACAGGCTATTTTTCCTATTCTTTCCGCAGCAGTAAAAGAAACTCTGGGTAAATCGAATGCCATTCCTCCTATCGATTTCGACCAAGAGAATGCACCCGAAATACCCATAATAGGCAATCAAACCTATATTGCACCACCCACTTTGCATGTAAATCCAGGATACAGCCCATTCAAATCAAGCGAATATACACCTCCGACTCACTCAAACAAAACGATGCCTTGGGCAGATTTATACAAAGAATTTGACAAAAAAAATAATACCGAAGAAAGTCTTACGTTTAAAAGTCATTTTGAAGAACACATAAAAAGTGAGCAATTATCGCTGTATGCTGAAAATGAAATCCCACATTCAGTGCTACAAGTCAACAAGCAATACATCGTTTATCCATCAGAAAATGGATTGACAGTAATACATCAGCAACGTGCTCATATGCAGCATTTATATCTATTGTACAAAAAGAATATGGAGCAAAAGAGAGGTATCTCGCAACAATTATTGTTCCCCGAAATACTGGAACTAACACCCACTCAACACTGCTCGTTAAAAGAAATACTGGAAGATATATCGTACATTGGTTTTCGCTTAGAAGAGTTTGGCAAAAACACCTATCAAATTTTAGGCGTTCCTACACAAATAGAGAGTGCAAGGTGCGTAGAAGTCTTGATAGACTTAATTGAATCAACACAGCAAACAAGCAATACGGTAAAACAACAGACGCAAGAAAAAATCGCCCTTACTTTAGCAAAAAAAGCGGCTATACAATTAGGAACAGTATTGTCGCAAGAAGAAATGAACGAAGTATTGCAGACTATTGCACACAGCAAGGGAGCACAGTTTTCTCCCGAAGGCAAAAAAATAATCGCACATATTACACTCCCCGAAATTGACAAATTGTTTAATTAACAAAATTGACATACATAAATATATTAAGATATGAAACAAGTTAGAGTTCGCTTTGCCCCTTCCCCTACTGGTCCTTTGCATATAGGCGGAGTAAGAACAGCCCTTTACAATTATTTGTTTGCAAAAAAACACAACGGAACGTTTATTTTACGCATCGAAGACACTGACAGCAACCGCTTTGTGCCTGGAGCAGAGGCATATATCGTGGATGCATTTAAGTGGCTTGGACTTCCTTTTGACGAAGGTGTATCCTTTGGTGGCAATTATGGTCCTTATCGCCAAAGCGAACGAAAAGATATTTACAAAAAATATGTGCAAGAGCTACTCGAAAAAGAGTTGGCTTACATTGCATTCGATACGCCAGAAGCCTTAGATGCAAAACGTGCTGAAACAGCTAATTTCCAATACGATGCAAGCACACGCTTGGATATGTGGAATTCGTTAACATTACCCGAAGACGAAGTGAAAGAGCGTATTGCTCAAGGCGAGAACTACGTGGTACGTATTAAAATTGAGCCGAATGAGGATATTATTGTACACGATATTATTCGTGGTGAGGTGCGTATCAACTCTTCTGTTTTAGACGATAAAGTGCTGTACAAATCAGCCGATGAATTACCTACTTACCATTTAGCCAATATTGTGGACGACCATTTAATGGAAATTTCGCACGTTATTCGAGGAGAAGAATGGTTGCCTTCTGCACCTCTTCACGTATTGTTATACCGTTGTTTTGGCTGGGAAAACTCGATGCCTCAATTTGCTCATTTACCACTTTTATTAAAACCTGATGGAAACGGAAAACTAAGCAAACGTGATGGCGATAGATTGGGATTTCCTGTATTTCCATTGCAATGGACAGACCCAAAAACGGGCGACATTTCGTCGGGATACCGCGAAAATGGGTATTTCCCTGAAGCATTGGTGA
The DNA here is from genome assembly GCA_017986765.1 of Paludibacteraceae bacterium. Lineage (GTDB taxonomy): Bacteria > Bacteroidota > Bacteroidia > Bacteroidales > Paludibacteraceae > JAAYPI01. The sequence continues at coordinate 18,328 of JAGNUZ010000001.1, forward strand.
ACTTTTTATCCCTACTAGGATGGAATGATGGCTCAGAAAAAGAATTATTTTCATTAACGGAATTAGTTGAATCATTCTCATTGGAACGAGTAAGCAAAAGCGGCGCAAAATTCGATTACGAAAAAGGGAAATGGTTTAATCACCACTACCTCATCGAAAAATCAAACGCAGAACTTGCTTCCTTATTTATGCCAACACTAACTGAACGTGGCATTGAGATAGAAGAAAGCAAACTATCTAAAATTGTTGGATTAATAAAAGAACGGGCTCATTTTATTGCCGATTTTTGGGATCAATCAGCCTTCTTTTTTATTGCTCCTCCTGCATACGATGAAAAAGCCGTGCAAAAACGTTGGAAAGAAAACACCTCAGGTATGCTGTCTGAACTGATAGAAGTACTACAAGCTATGGATAATCTGGACGATAGTGCACACTGCGAAGAAACCGTAAAAGCATGGGTTGAATCGAAAAGTTACGGATTGGGAAATGTGATGAATCCATTGCGTTTGGCATTAGTAGGAGAATTAAAAGGACCTCATCTATTTGACATTACCGCTATTATTGGCAAAGAAGAAACAATAAAACGAGTACAAACCGCTATTGATAAAATTGGCTAATGGGACATATCTATTCTATCTTTATTCATCTATATGGTTGGCTCATTTATATAGCGAGTTTCTTTTCGTCAAAGGCAAAACTATTGTACCAAGGACAAAAAAACACCCTTTGGCTCACAGAAAATAGCATCGAAAAGAACCAACGATACATTTGGGTGCATGCCTCCTCTTTGGGCGAATTTGAACAAGGCAGACCCATTATAGAAGCGATTAAACAGCATTACCCTGCTTATAAAATTGTACTGAGTTTCTTTTCGCCTTCAGGCTACGAAATACGCAAAGATTATGCATTAGCCGATTATGTGTGTTATTTAGCTCTGGATACGAAGAAAAACGCAGTTAAATTTATCGAACTTGTTCAACCCGTAAAAGCCATTTTTATCAAATACGAATTTTGGCCTAATTACCTACAAGTGCTTCATGCCAAAAAGATAGAAACATATATTGTGTCAGCTATTTTTCGCAAAGAACAAGTATTTTTTGCTTGGTACGGTGGCTGGTATAAAAAACTGCTGTACAACTTTTCGCATATTTTTGTGCAAGACCAAGCTTCGTACGATTTGCTGACAAAACACAACATTGTAGCCAAAAGTATTGCTGGAGACACAAGGTTCGACCGAGTAGCTAGCATCGCATCAGAGCCTCAACATTTACCCATTTTAGAAGCATTTAAACAGGATAAAAAACTGATTATTTTGGGTAGCTCGTGGGAACCTGATGAACACTTATTGCTCGAGTATCTCGAAACACAGGACTGCAAATTCGCCATTGCTCCGCACCATATAGAACCTGAACGCATTCAGTCATTATTAAAAAAAATAGGCAAACAAACGGTTTTGTATTCACAAACAACACCCGACGATGTAAAATATGCCGACTGCTTAATTATCAACACAATAGGCATTCTATCTTCGGTATATCGCTATGCTGATATTGCCTATATTGGAGGTGGTTTTGGTGTAGGTATTCACAATATTTTAGAAGCTGCCGTATATGGCATTCCCGTAGTTTTTGGACCCAACTACCATAAATTTAAAGAGGCGATAGATTTAGTTGCAGAGGGTGGTGCATTTACCGTAAAGGAATACAGCGAAGTGGAAATCCTTTTTAATAAATTGTTATCTGACAAAGAATATTACACCGCAACTGCGACCAAATCTGCAAAATTCGTACAAGAACGAGTAGGTGCAACTCCGCTCATTATGGAACAAATTTTCGAGCGAATATGAAGTATAAGCACCTCGTTCTTTGCCTACTTTTTTGTTCGCTACACCTCGTGTTGCATGCAACCGTAGCCCCCAAAAGGGAATTTAGAGGCGTATGGATGCACACCGTTTTCAACGATGAATATCCACGCATGAACAATGAGCAAATGAAGCGTTTTTTAGTGCAACGTTTGGATAAATATCAAGCTGTTGGCATCAACGTGTTAATTTATCAAGTTCGCCCAGAGGCCGATGCTTTCTACAAATCAGCATACGAGCCTTGGAGTCGCTACCTTACGGGAAAACAAGGAAGAGCTCCACTCAACGATTTTGACCCCATGGCTTTTCTTATCGAAGAGTGCCACAGCAGAGGCATGGAATTTCACGCATGGTTAAACCCATACAGAGCCAACGCCAACCGCAAAGGAGAATTACACCCTGAACATCTTTATTGGAAACGCAAAGACTTATTTGTGTTTTATGGCAATCAGTTATTCTTCAATCCTGGTATTCCTGAAAATAGAGTCCATATAAACAATGTAGTAAAAGACATCGTCTCTCGCTACGATGTAGATGCCATTCACATGGACGATTATTTCTATCCCTATCCAATAAAAGGAAGCGAATTTCCCGACCAAAAAGAGTTCGTAAAATATGGTATGCAAACGGGCGAATTTAAGCTGTACCAAAAAGACGATTGGCGTCGAAACAACGTAAATTTACTTATCAAAGAACTCAATACCACCATCAAAAAGGAAAAGCCTTGGGTAAAATTTGGCATAAGCCCCTTTGGTATATACCGCAATAAGCGCAGCTGTTCGGAAGGAAGCAACACCAAAGGATTGGCTAATTACGACGATTTATACGCCGATGTACTTTTGTGGGTAAGAAACGGCTGGATAGATTACAATATTCCTCAATTGTATTGGGAAGTAGGACATAAACTGGCTGATTATGAAATCCTTATTGACTGGTGGGGCAAAAATAGCCACGGGGCTCATTTATACATTGGTCAAGATGTAGATAGAACAATTAATGCACACGATTTATTGGATAAAAAGAAAAATCAATTATCAAAAAAGATGGAATTAGTACGTTCCAATCCAGTCATTGAGGGCAACTGTTTTTGGAGTGCCGACATGTTGGTAAAGAGCAATGCTTTAAACGATAGTTTGAAAAACAATTACCACCGATACCCCGCCTTGATTCCTGTGTTCAAAAACCTAGACAGCATACCTCCTGCTCCTGTATCAGATATACGCTTTGCAATGATGGGCAAAGAACCCAAAATTACGTGGAGCGTAAAAAAAACAAATAAAGAGCTTGATAAAGCTGTGATGTTTGCCATATATGCATTTGAAAAAACAGAAAAGATAGACATATCAAATCCTGCAAAACTGCTGTCTGTGGTAAACAAAACAGAATTTGTATTACCTAGAAATGCGAAAGCCTTATGCTTAACGTATATCATTACGGCATTGGATAGGCTTAAAAATGAGAGTGTTCCGAGCGAACCATTGTTTTACAAATAAATAAGTAAACACAAATTCTATTACATATTTACTATGAAACAAATACAATTTACCCCCCATACAAAGTTGGCAAATTTAATTTTGCACAATTTTAAACTTTTGCCCGTCATTACTCGATTTGGCATTCCACTCGGTTTTGGTGAAAAAACAGTGGCAGAAGTCTGCAAGCAATACGCCATACCCACAGACTTTTTCATCTTGGTGTGCAACATCTACACACACGATGAATATGCACCAAGCCCTGCTGAAATTAGAAAAGTAGATATCCACTCCTTGCTTGCATATCTTTCCAGTTCTCATCAATATTATTTGAGTGAGCGTATTGTGGAAATTGAAGCCTCCATACAGGAAATGAGCAAAACGTGCACTAACAAGTATTTTAGCACTATCGAAACGTTTTACGATGGGTATAAAAAAGAAATAGTCAAACACCTCGAATTTGAAGAAACAAGCGTATTTCCATACATACAAGGGCTCCTTTCGGGAGAAAAAAATGATGGATTTGGCATACAGCAGTTTGAAAATAACCATACCAACATTGAGGAAAAACTAGGGGACTTAAAAAATATCATCATCAAATATGTTCCCATTGATTGTGCCTCTAAGGAGCGAAACAAGCTATTGTACGACATCTTTTTGTTTGAAGAAGATTTGAATCGTCACACACTGATAGAAGACAAAATTCTTATTCCCTATGTAGAAATCATAGAGAAAACACAAAAATAGTGAGCCAACAACTACGCCAATCTCCAGTAATATGATAACACAGACCAACCAACGTATTGCCATTATCGAACCTTCTACTATTGTGTTTGCGGGCTTACAATCTATTATTGAAAAAATGCAGATTGCAGCAAGCATTCATCACCTTACCGACCTTGATGCTATTGTGCAAAAACAAAGCACTATTCACCCTGACATCATCATTGTAAATACGGCTGTATTTGGTTTTCACAAACATTTATCTATCAAATCTATTCTCAAAGAACTATCGGGTATTCCGATTATTGCCTTTGTGAGTCAATATACAGACAGTCAATTCAGTAAGCAATTCGACGAAATTATAGACATTTACGACAGCGCGCAAACTATTTCCGCCAAACTTCGTCAAGTTATCGAATCCGAATCACCTGATTTGTCGGAATCTGAAACTGCTGACTTATCGGATAGAGAAAGAGAAATACTCATTGCAATTGTTAGAGGTCTGATTAACAAAGAAATAGCCTCCACTTTAAACATCTCTATTCATACCGTCATGTCGCATCGAAAAAATATTACACGCAAAACGGGCATAAAATCCGTATCTGGACTTACTGTATATGCCCTATTCAACAACCTGATTAAGCAAGAAGAGGTGCAATAGCGTCAATCACTAGTTATAGTGAGTCAATAGGCTATTTTTCACTACTTATAGTCATTGCAAAGCAAAAATAAAATACCTACCTTTGCAAGCTAAAAACGACAATCAATGCGTCTATCCGAACTTCAAACAAATGAAAAAGCCGTTATCGTAAAGGTACTTGGGCACGGTAATTTCCGTAAACGCATTATCGAAATGGGCTTTATTAAGGGCAAAAAGGTAGAAGTTCTGCTAAATGCTCCACTCAAAGACCCTATCAAATACAAGGTAATGGATTATGAGGTTTCGCTACGACGCAACGAAGCGAACCTGATAGAAGTCATTACAGAGAAAGAAGCCCTCGAAACGACCTATGCTCCCAATTATTTTGGCACCGTAGATCCCCTCGAACTACACAAGATAGCGAACAAAAAAGGCAAAACCATCAACGTCGCATTAGTCGGCAATCCCAATGCTGGAAAAACATCCTTTTTCAATATTGCCTCAGGCGGACACGAACGCGTGGGGAATTACAGTGGCATTACAGTCGATGCCAAAGAGGGAAACTTCACCCTTGGCGAGTACAAATTTCGCATATTCGACTTACCTGGCACATATTCACTAGCAGCTTATTCGCCCGAAGAGCGTTATGTGCGTCAGCATATTTTTGAAGAAACGCCAGATGTAATTATCAATATTGTATCGGCATCTAGCCTTGAGCGTAATTTATACCTTACTACCCAACTTATCGACATGGATGTGCCTATGGTTATAGCACTCAATATGTACGATGAGTTAGAAAAACACAAGCATACCTTCAACTACCAAAAACTAGGCAAAATGATTGGTGTGCCTATTGTGCCAACGGTAGCTATCAAAGGATACGATGAAAGTGAAGAAAATGGCATCAGGCAGGTATTTAAAAAAGTCATTCAAGTATATGAGGGAAACGAACCTACCGTGCGTCATATCCACATCAACCATGGTGGCGATTTGCAAGTAGCCATTGATACGCTGAACGAATTAATTCGAGATGACGAACAATTTAAGAGCCACATAGCAGCTCGTTTTTTTGCCGTCAAGCTGATCGAAAAAGATACTGAAGCGGAAGCATACATCAAAACCTTAACGAAGGAGAAAAAAATCTTCGAGTATGTACGCAAAATAATACCATTTATTGAAGAAGAACTCAAAGATGATACCGAATCTTCCATTATTAATGCTAAATACGGTTTTATTGCAGGAGCTTTGGCCGAAACATTTGTCGAAGGAAAACAAGACCCTTTTCTCCTAACAAAAAAGCTAGACAAACTCGTAACGCACCGTGTTCTGGGATACCCCATTTTTTTGTTGTTTATGTGGGTTATGTTTCAAGCTACGTTCACCTTGGGGGCTTATCCGCAAGACTGGATTGACATGGGTATGGGTGAATTGGGAAACTGGATGTCAAACATCCTTCCGAATGGAGCGATTAAAGATTTATTGGTCGATGGCATTATTCGTGGCATTGGTTCGGTCATTATTTTCTTGCCGAACATTCTTATCTTGTATTTCTTTATTTCCCTGATGGAAGACTCTGGATACCTATCGCGAGCTGCTTTTATTATGGATAAAATCATGCACAAAATGGGGCTTCACGGCAAATCGTTCGTCCCCTTGCTGATGGGATTTGGGTGCAATGTACCCGCCATATTGGCCACACGTACTATCGAAAGCAAGAATAGCCGTATGATTACTATGTTGGCTACGCCCTTCATGTCGTGTAGTGCTCGCTTACCTGTATATGTGTTATTTGCAGGAGCTTTTTTCCCAAACAGTGCCTCTCTTGTAATGCTTAGCTTGTACCTTATTGGCATGCTTATGGCAATAATTTCTGCTCGTTTGTTCAAACGCTTTTTATTTGCAACCGAAGATGTTCCTTTTGTAATGGAACTCCCTCCATACCGTATGCCTACAGCCAAAGCCACCGTTCGCCACATGTGGGAAAAATCGCAACAATATTTGCAAAAAATGGGTACCGTTATTTTAGTGGCATCAATTATTATTTGGGCTTTGGGCTATTTTCCCCTTTCGGAAACACGCACGCCAGAATTGGACAAGCAACTTGCACTATTAACTGAAAACGAACAAATCAACACATCTCCCGAACAGATAAAATCCTTGCAACTAGAACGCACCATCGAACAGCAAAAATCCAGTTATATTGGCACGCTTGGTAATTTTATCCTGCCCGCTATTCAGCCTTTGGGATACTCGTGGGAAATGGGTATTGGATTAATTACAGGACTGCCTGCAAAAGAATTAGTAGTAAGCACATTGGGTGTTCTTTATACCAATAAAGGAACAGACGAAACCTCTTCGGAATTATCCTATAAATTAAAATCAGTTACCAACATCAACGGCACTCCACAAATTACGCCCCTCATCGCATTCGGTTACATGATTTTTATTTTGCTCAGTTTTCCGTGCATTGCCACCATCATTGCCATCAAAAACGAATCGGGCTCGTGGAAATGGGGATTATTCTCCATGGCATACAGTACAGGCTTAGCATGGATATGTGCTTTTCTCATTTTTCAAATAGGGAGTTTCTTTGTCTAATTGTATTTTTATGAAAATTAAAAAAGCTTTTTTATAAAAAAAACATATCTTTGTAAATAGAACACATCCAAAATGAAGCATCTATCTAATTTTTAAACAAAGAGAATACCCTCTACAAAACAGCGAACGTATGAAAAAATTCACAACCCTTTGCACAGTTTTAGTGCTTGCTACAAGCTCCTTATTCGCAGCGATCAGTACCACACAGTCTTTTGAGCTTGACGGACATACACGCTCATATTTACGATACATTCCGAGTTCGTACAATGCCACTCAGCCAAGTACCGTACTCGTAATGATGCATGGATTAAACGGCGATATGAATTCTTTTGCAAACCTAGGCTACGATTTAGGACTTATGGCAGATGCCAATAATACCATCGTCCTTTCGCTACAAGCACTCGATGAACAAAATACAGAAGTTGCCAATTTTATTTCAATTATTGCTAGCTTTCAAGCGACAACCTTCTCCAACAAAGGAGTATGGGGAGCAGGTGTGAGTATTCCTCTATCGAGTGTTACTGCTCAACTCCCTCCCGAACAGCTACCCCTTCTTCTTATGCTTTGGCCAGAAATAGCGGCCAGTGGCAAAGTCGTTCTCAACCAAAATGTAAATGATATCGCCTACATCAATGCCGTAATCGATGCAACAAAAACAGATTATAACATCAATACAGATAGACTATTTATGTTCGGTGCATCTATGGGTGGAGCTATGGCGTACAAATATGCGCTTAGTGCCAATCCTCAAATTTCGGGCATGGCTATTGGTAGTGGCTTTATAGGTGCAGAAGTAAACACTAGCGGTGCATTTCCAGTTCCAACCATCCATTTTCACGGTACAGATGATGATGTAGTAGAATACAATGGAACAGAATTTAACGGTGATATCGAATCTATTATATCGTTGCTAGCCGCTAAAAATCATACCGCAAGTCCTGAAATCATCAACATTCCCAATTCAACGATAGAAGACAACAAAACTGTAACAGTATCCGACTACCAAACTGTGGGAAAACCTCGTTTGACATTTTATAAAATAGAAGGAGCGGACCATGGTTTGACGAACATAACAGACATATCTGTATTTGCAGAAGCATGGAAATTCTTCAACAACGAACCAATTTTAACCGCTATTGCAAATACCTACGATACATCTGTAAGCATAACACCAAATCCAAGCAGCGATTATATCCAGCTATCCGTAGCGGGGAAATATACCCTATTTACCCTCGAAGGTAAAGTAGCATTGCAAGGGAATAACATAGAAAACGAAGCCATTTGGATAGGCGATTTACCGCAAGGCATGTATATTATAACCATTATGCACGATGGAGCAAACTACGCCAGCAAGCTCTCTATTAACTAAAGAACAAACGAATGAATACACAACTCATTATTGTTATACTCATTTCTATACTCGCTGCACTCTGGGTAGTGTGGCGAATGTATAAAACATTTAAGCAATCAAATTCTGCTCAAGATGTATGTAGTAGCTGTGCTCATAGTGCTAGCTGCAAGCTGAAAACAGAATGTGCTGACATAATGAAAAAATAACCCATAGGTATAAATCACTATGATACAGTTAACTAAAACACTTTCATTCATCTTAATATTTATTCAATTTTCGTTTATGACAACAGCAAAAACAACCCAAACATTAGTTAAAATCAGTACCGAATATGGCGACATGGTGGTAAAACTATACGATGAAACACCCCTGCACCGCGACAACTTTATTCAATTAATAGAAAAAGGATTCTATAACGACTTGCTTTTTCACCGTGTTATCAAAAATTTTATGATTCAAGGAGGCGACCCACAATCGAAAGATGCTCCCAAGGGCAAACAACTCGGTGCAGGAGATGTAGGTTACACCATACCTGCTGAATTTGTATATCCTACCTTGTACCACAAAAAAGGAGCCTTAGCTGCAGCTCGCCAAGGAGACCAAACAAATCCGAAAAAAGCCTCTTCTGGTTGTCAGTTTTATATTGTTCAAGGGAACGTTTCTTCAGATGCGGAAATGCAAAAAACAGAACAACAAGCGCTACAAAAAGCCAAACAAAAACGCTTTTACGAACTAGTAGATGAGCACAAAGAAACCATCAAAAAATTGCGTATAAGCAAAGATAATGCAGGATTGGAAAAGCTTCAAACGGAATTAAACACACAAGTCGATGCCGAACTAGCAGCACAATCATTCGCCTTGCCCGAACAACTCAAACAAGATTACAAAACCATCGGTGGCGTGGCTTTTTTAGACAATGAATACACCGTATTTGGCGAAGTAATTGAAAACTTAGAGGTGATTGACAAAATAGCCAACGCTCCTACCCTTCCTGGCGATCGTCCCACTAGCGATATCAAAATGACAATTAGCATTATTGAGCAAGCAAAATAAACAATCTCTCGCAACATACTTATTTCGAGGATTTTTACTACAAAAAAAACCGCAAAGATTGGGTTAATCTAAAATAAACCACTACCTTTGCGGTTCTTTTTAAAATCAACATAATGTCTAACAACTAATTAGGAACAAAAACACAACATGAAAAAAGAATTAGTACAACCTGATGAGAGTTTCGACTGGGGAGCATTCGAACAAGGAGCTACCTTTTCAGAAATTAGCACAGAAGACCTAACAAAGGCCTACAATCAAACCCTAAGCCTCATCAACACAAATGATGTAGTAGAAGGTACAGTTATTTCGATGAACAAACGCGAAGTAGTTGTAAACATCGGTTACAAATCCGATGGTATCGTTTCCATTAGCGAATTCCGCTACAATCCTGAATTGAAAGTGGGCGATGCAGTCGAAGTATTTATCGAATCGCAAGAAGACAAAAAAGGACAATTAGTGCTTTCACACAAAAAAGCACGTGCAAACCGCTCTTGGGAAAGAGTAAACGAAGCTCTTGAGAAAGAAGAAGTAATCAAAGGTTTCGTAAAATGTCGTACAAAAGGCGGTATGATTGTAGATGTATTCGGTATCGAAGCATTCTTACCAGGTTCTCAAATAGATGTGAAACCAATTAGAGATTACGATGTATTCGTAAACAAAACAATGGAATTCAAAGTGGTAAAAATCAACCACGAATTCAAAAACGTTGTGGTATCACACAAAGCTCTTATTGAAGCAGAATTAGAAGCTCAAAAGAAAGAAATCATCAGCAAACTAGAAAAAGGTCAAGTATTAGAAGGAACTGTGAAAAACATTACTTCTTACGGTGTATTTATCGACCTTGGTGGCGTAGATGGTCTTATCCATATCACCGACCTTTCTTGGGGTCGTATCAATCATCCAGAAGAAATACTCCAATTAGATCAAAAATTGAACGTGGTAATTCTTGACTTTGATGATGACAAAAAACGTATTGCATTAGGCTTAAAACAACTTACTCCTCATCCATGGGCTGCTCTTAACGAAACGTTAAAAGTAGGCGACAAAATAGAAGGTAAAATTGTAGTAGTAGCTGATTACGGTGCATTTATCGAAATCGCTCCTGGCGTAGAAGGTTTAATCCACGTTTCAGAAATGAGCTGGTCACAACACCTACGTACTGCTCAAGATTTTGTAAACATTGGAGACAAAGTAGAAGCAGTTATCTTAACTCTTGACCGTGAAGAAAGAAAAATGTCTTTAGGTATCAAACAACTTAAAGAAGATCCTTGGTTAAATATTGAAGCTAAATACCCAATCGGAAACAAATACACAGCTACTGTTCGTAACTTTACTAACTTTGGTGTATTCGTAGAAATAGAAGAAGGTGTAGATGGTTTAATTCATATCTCTGACCTTTCTTGGACTAAAAAAATCAAACATCCATCTGAATTTACTCAAATTGGTGCTACTGTTGATATTCAAGTTCTTGAAATTGACACAGAAAACCGTCGTTTAAGCTTAGGACACAAACAATTGGAAGAAAATCCTTGGGATGTGTTTGAAACTATTTTCACTAACGACTCTGTACACGAAGGTACAATTGTTGAACTATTCGACAAAGGTGCAGTAATCTCTCTTCAATATGGTGTAGAAGGTTTCGCAACTCCAAAACACTTAGTAAAAGAAGACGGATCGCAAGCTAAAATTGATGAGAAATTGACATTCAAAGTAATTGAATTCAACAAAGATGCAAAACGCATCATTTTGTCTCACAGTCGTATTTTCGAAGATGCTCAAAAAATAGCAGCTGGCGAAGAAATTGTAAGCACAGAAGACAAACCAAAGAAAGCATCTGCTAAGAAAGCCAAAAAAGAAGAAGTAGAATCTTCTCCTTCAATGGAGAAAACAACCTTAGGAGACATCAGCGGTTTAGCTGCTTTAAAAGAACAAATGGACAAAAAGGAAAAGAAAGAGAAAGCAAAATAATCTTTCGGACACTCTGAATAAACAAAGGCGATACCTTCAAAAGTATCGCCTTTGTTATTTTATAACACTGACTAAAATCTAGATATACTCGGCAGTATAAGAATCGGCACAGTTCTTTAAGTCGTCTGGAGTACCCTCAAACACAACATAACCACCTTTATCTCCACCATCTTTTCCCAAATCAATAATGTGATCCGATGTTCTCATCACATCCACATTGTGCTCAATAATAAGTACTGTATGTCCTTTGTCAATTAGGGTGTAAAATGCTTGCATCAAAACTTTTATATCGCTAAAATGCAAACCTGTAGTAGGCTCGTCAAAAATAAATACGGTATGCTCTTGATTTTCATTGCTCAAGAAAGAAGCCAACTTTACCCGCTGACTTTCTCCGCCCGAAAGGGTGCTCGATGATTGCCCTAATTTAACATACCCCAAACCAACATCTTGCAAAGGTTGCAAGCGTTTCACAATTCTTTTCGGCGTAGTATCATTCGATGCTGCAAAAAAATGAATGGCTTCGCTCACTGTCATATCCAATACATCAGCAATATTAGCGCCTTGGTAACGCACCTCTAACACGTCTGACTTAAATCGTTTACCATGACACTCTTCGCACTCCAGCACCACATCTGCCATAAATTGCATCGGAATGGTAATCGTACCCTCTCCTTGACACGCTTCGCACCTACCTCCCACTACATTAAACGAGAAAAAGGCAGATGTAAAACCCATCTGCTTAGCAAATTGCTGATCTGCAAATAGTTTCCGAATCTCATCATAGGCTTTCAGGTACGTACATGGATTAGAACGCGAGGATTTCCCTATCGGATTTTGATCCACAAATTCCACTCCTTTTACTAAATGTAAACTTCCACTCAACTTACCAAAGCTACCCATGCGATCAACACCCATACCAAAATGCCGCCTAAGTGCTGCATACAAAATAGAGCGAACAAGTGTGGTTTTTCCCGAACCACTGACTCCTGTTACTACCGTCAAGACGTTCAATGGAAATTTCACAGAAATATTTTTCAAATTATGCTCATTGGCATTTTCCACCATCAGGTAATTGCTCCATTTTCTACGTATAGTAGGTATTGGTATAGATTCTTCGCCCAACAAATACCGCAAAGTATGAGAGCGTTTTTTCTCTTCATCACTATACTTTTTCGTAGCTAGAATAGTAGCAGGATTGCCCGCCAATACCAGTTCACCTCCAAGCCTTCCCGCATCTGGACCAATATCAATAAGCCAATCGGCTGCACGCATAATATGTTCGTCATGCTCTACTACGACTACGGTATTGCCTAAGGCTTGTAGTTTTTTAAGCACAGCTATCAGCATGGTCGTATTACGTGGATGCAAGCCAATACTCGGTTCATCAAGAATATACAACGAGCCTACCAAGCTACTGCCCAAGGATGTAGCCAAATTAATACGCTGACTTTCACCACCCGACAAGGTATTCGAAAGTCTATTGAGCGTTAAATAATCCAACCCAACTTCAATAAGATAATGCAATCTATTTTTTATTTCTAACAACAACCTACTGGCTACCGATAGCTCGTAATCGGTAAACGGTACATTAGTTAGAAAGTCAAGCAAATCTGTAATCGAAAGACTCACCAATTCATGAATCGTTTTGCCCTCAACTTTTACATACAAAGCGTCTTTTCGCAAGCGAGAACCTCCACATTCGGGGCACACTGTTTTACCTCGATAGCGACTAAGCATCACCCTAAACTGAATTTTATATTGATTAGTTTCTAAATATTTAAAAAAATCAGTCAAGCCATAAAAATATTTATTCCCTGCCCACAGTAGTTTTTTTTGTTCAGCAGACAATTCATAATAAGGCTTGTGAATGGGAAAATCAAATTTATCAGCATGCTTAACAAGGTTCATCTTATCTTCGCTCATTTTCTCACCTTTCCAACAGGCTACCGCATCATCGTAGATGGAGAGTGTTTTGTTAGGAATAACCAAATCCTCATCAATACCCATAATCATACCAAAACCTTCACACTTCGGGCACGCTCCCAAGGGATTATTAAAGCTAAACATTTGCTCTGTCAGTTCTTCAAATACCATGCCATCTGCTGCAAATATTTTGGAAAACACCTTTTTTGATTCTAGCAATCCGTCTGCGTTGAATACAACTACCGAACATACTCCTTTTCCTTCATAAAAAGCTGTTTCGATGGAATCAGCAATGCGGTTCAAAGAACTTTTATCTTCGCTAATGGGAAATCTATCTATCAATAATTCGCAACTGGTTGGCTTTTTTACTACTTGCTCGTATTCGTCCAATTGAACAAACTCGCCATTGTGCAATGCACGACTAAACCCTTGTTTTATCAACGAAGACAACACTTCCGTCATCGTATCTCCTTTCGTCACCTTTATTTTAGCCAACAAAGCTATTCGTGTATTTACAGGTAACGACGATAGAAACTCTAGTACATCTTTTGTAGAGTGCTTTTTCACTTCTACGCCAGAAATGGGCGAGTACGTTTTACCTACACGGGCAAACAGCATACGCAGGTAATCGTATATTTCGGTGGATGTGCCTACGGTGGAACGCGAATTGCGTGTTCTCACTTTCTGCTCCACCGCAATAGCGGGTGGAATACCCAGAATAGCATCTACTTCAGGCTTACTCATACGTCCTAAAAACTGCCTAGCGTACGAGGATAAGCTCTCTACATACCTCCGTTGACCTTCAGCATACAAGGTGTCAAAAGCCAAAGAAGATTTCCCCGACCCTGATACACCTGAAATTACGACAAATTTACCACGAGGTATCGTTACATCAATATTCTTTAAATTATTGACACGTGCTCCTTTTATAATTATTGTATCTTTTTCTATCATCTTACATTTTTTCTCACCATCCTACCATACAGTTCTGCATGTAGAATAAGCTCTTTGAGTCTTTCCATTTGCCATTTTGGGGTGGAAGTGGCACCACTAATACCTACAGACTGTATCCCATCGAGTAGAGAGAAATCAACATCCTCGGGCTTAGACAAAAAATACGAGCGTGGATTTGTTTTTTTACACTCTTCAAACAATACCTTTCCATTGGAACTTTTAGTATCACTCAGAAAAAAGATAACTTCATGTCGTTGCACAAACTCCTTAATACGGGGAATGCGATTAGCGACTTGTCGGCAAATAGTATCTTTATGATCGAATGTAGCTCCTGCGTTTATGCGTGACTGAATTTCGGACACAATAGCATTAAATCCATCAATCGATTTCGTCGTTTGGGAAAAAAGAATAATATTTTTAGAAAAATCCAATTTATCCAACTGTTCGATGTTCTCAATAATAACAGCGTCTCCGTTCGTTTGTCCAACTAAACCAACAACTTCTGCATGCCCTTTTTTGCCATAAATCACAATCTGAGTATTGTGTTTGTTTTCATTGTACGCCTCCGCAATACGCTTCTGAAGTTTCAAAACTACAGGACAAGTTGCATCTACTATTTCAATACCTCTTTCTTTAGCTTTGGCATACGTGCTAGGTGGCTCTCCGTGTGCTCTAATAAGCACTTTAGCTTGATTGAGGTTTGAAAATTTATCAATATCAATTGACTGTAGTCCTTTATTAAACAAACGATTAACCTCTTCTCCATTGTGAACAATATCGCCTAAAGAATACAGCCTTCCGTCTGTTGACAATACTTTTTCGGCTTGCTCAATGGCTTGCATCACACCGAAGCAACAACCTGAACCTGCATCTATTTCTACGTGTATATTTAGCATACTACTTTCGTATATTTATCCAACAACCACTTATTTTGGGCCTCAATGGTCATCTTACTATTATCTAATACGAGTGCATCATTTGCTTTCCGCAAAGGACTTTCTGCCCTTGTTTCATCCAAATAATCCCTCTCTTTAATATTGTGTAAAATAGCGTTATAATCGACTTTCTCTCCTTTTGAGCTTAATTCATCATAGCGTCTTTTTGCTCGCACATCAGCATCGGCTGTAATAAATATTTTCAGCTCCGCTAAAGGAAAAACGACTGTACCAATATCGCGTCCATCCATCACAAGTCCTTTCTTTTCACCCATTTTCTGTTGCATCGCAACCATGGCTTCTCTCACATACTTAAAAGCACTTATCTTGCTCACATATTGAGATACGAGCAAACTTCTAATCTCTTTTTCTACGTTTTCCCCATTCAAAAAAGTAGTAAGTGAGCCATCAGTATTTCGCTGAAATTCTATCTGTATGTTGGGCAATGCTGCCTTCAAGGCTTTTTCGTCCACCATTCCATCGACAACAATAGTATTATTAAGAGAATACAAGGTTACCGCCCTATACATTGCACCTGTATCCACATACACATAGCCGATGGCTGCTGCTAATTCTTGTGCCATGGTGCTTTTACCACACGAAGAATAACCATCTATGGCAATAATTATTTTTTTTATAGAATTTCCCATGATGTTATAACCCAAATTTTGATAAATCCGTTCGTAAAGATATATGCAATGTCGTAGCAGCTTGATGATAAGAACCAAAACCGATACCCAACTCTACATCGCGTATATAAAAACCGATACCGCCCGAAAAGCCTGCTAACGAAAATAATTCAGGAACAGGAAGTTCTTGTCCTCTCAAAAAATTATACGACAATGCTAACCAAAATCTCTCCGATGGAGGTAATACATCTACCCCTACAATAAAATGCCGAGCCAGCAAACTAGCAAAAGAAAGTTCATTATCAGGAACAACATTTGTAGAAACATCGTAATTCCATCGTTGCAACTGTTGCATAGTAAGATGGAACACAAAAGGAGCATGCGTTAACCGCTTTGACACACCAACGCTAATATTCAGAGGAAGCAAAGAACTAGGTTCTGCCGATTCGTATCCTGCAAATTGAGCTCCTATATTTCTGGCAGTAAAACCAATCTGCAACTGGCTTTCCTCGTCCACGAATAAAATACCAAAATCACTAGCAAGAGCAAACAAAGTATAGCGTTCATACACACCTAATACCGGTTTCAAGGTAGCACCGATACTAAAATATGGATTCAGGCGATGTGCGTATGTCATTTGCAAAGCAATATCTTTAGCCGAAAAACTGCCCGTTCCCACTCCAAACTCATCAAAACCCTCAAACTGACCATAATCAATATACTGAAAACCTGCACTCCACATACCTTTTTCAGCAATGGAATGACTGTACAAGCCCGAACCATAGCCAGTACCTGCAAAATAGCTGGCTACATTCAAAGATAATTCGTTCGAGTGTTGCAACGACAACAAAGCGGGGTTGGAAAAAGAAAAAGCAATATCTTTTCCGCTAAACGAAATATTGTTGCCTCCCAATGCCGCAAGATGTGCCGAAGCGGGTTGTTCCAAAAAATTCGGAGAAATAAAAGATTGTGCAGACACAACAGTATTTGATAAAACACAGAGTCCAACACAGATACTAACTAACTTCTTCATGCTTACTTATACTAAAAAAAAACATTCAAATATACTTCTTTTATAGCAAATAAGAACAGACGAAATCAATAAAAAAACCACAAAAAAAAATAACATCAAATTTTTTGAAGATATATAAGCTAATATAAAAAAAAATTGTACTTTTGTGAGCAACTGTGTAAACGACAAATATCAAATTATATGGAAATTAAAAAGACCCCCAAAGCTAATTTGGAAAACAAAAAAACAATGGCTGTTCTAATAGGGCTAGTATTAGCTTTTGGAATCATGTTCATTGCATTCGAATGGTCTAAAAACGAAATCAAAGTCTATGATGACGCTATTGCTGGCGATTTTGTAGAAGATGAAGAATTGATAGAAGTAACTTTCCGTGATGAAACACCACCACCACCACCGCCACCTATCCAAGAAACCGTTTTAAGTGATATCATTGATATTCGTGAGAATAAAGAAGATATTCAGACAAAAGATTTTGATTCTGAAGATGATAAAAATAAAAAGGTAGCCATTCAGAAACCTATCGCTGCTCCAGTAGAAGACCCTGAAGAAAATAGAATTCACGTGGTAGTAGAAAGAATGCCCGAATTTCCAGGTGGAGAAGCAGCTATGAATCAATTTATTGCACGGAATATTCGTTATCCTATTATTGCACAAGAAAACGGAATTCAAGGACGTGTTGTATGCCAGTTTGTAGTAAATACTGACGGAAAAATTGTAGATGCTGTAGTTGTACGTGGTGTAGAAGAGAGCTTAGACAAAGAAGCTTTGCGTGTAATCAAAGCTATGCCGCCATGGACTCCTGGAAGACAAGGAGGGAAAAATGTGCGTGTAAAATACACCTTACCCATTCGATTCAAACTTGGATAAAACATAGACAAAGCCTTGCCGATTTGGCGAGGCTTTCTTAAACCCCTATACTCTATATATGATAGATAATGTTAAAATAGAAATAGAACGTGTAGTATTAGTAGGTCTTATTACTCAACAACAGAATGAGAGAAAAACCAACGAATACTTAAAAGAATTAGCTTTTCTTGCCGAAACTGCGGGTGCTACTGTTGTCAAACAGTTTCATCAACGGGTAGAATACCCAAATACAAAAACCTACGTGGGCAAGGGTAAGTTACAAGAAATAAAAGAGTTTGTACACGAAGAGGAAATTAATTTAGTTATTTTCGACGATGAACTATCTCCTTCGCAACTACGCAACATTGAAAATGAACTTGACGTAAAAGCACTAGATAGGACAAGTTTAATTTTGGATATTTTTGCCAAAAGAGCTCAAACCGCTCATGCAAAAACGCAAGTAGAATTGGCTCAATATACCTACTTCCTACCACGACTTACCCGACTTTGGACTCACTTAGAAAGACAAAAAGGAGGTATTGGATTAAGAGGTCCTGGTGAAACGCAAATAGAAACAGACAGGCGAATCATTTTGGATAAAATGGCTCGTTTAAAAGCTGAACTAATCCATATTGACAAACAAAAAGTAGTACAACGCAAAAACAGAATTCAAATGGTGCGTGTAGCCTTAGTTGGATATACCAACGTAGGAAAATCTACATTGATGAATTTGCTAAGCAAATCGAATATATTTGCTGAAAACAAACTATTTGCCACATTAGATACCACCGTACGCAAGATGACGGTCAACAACCTAGCTTTTCTTCTTTCCGATACAGTTGGATTTATCCGCAAATTGCCTCATGGTTTAGTCGAATCGTTCAAATCAACCTTAGATGAGGTAAGAGAAACGGATATATTGGTACACGTCGTGGATATTTCTCACCCTGCGTTCGAAGAACAAATGGAAGTAGTACAAAAAACACTCAACGAGATAGACAAAACAGAAAAACCAACGATTCTTGTCTTTAACAAAATAGATGCCTTTACGTACGAAAAAAAGGACGAGGATGACCTTACCCCTATACGTCAAGAAAATATTTCGTTAGAAGAATTGCAAGCAACATGGATGGCGAAACTCAATACAAACTGTATCTTTATTTCTGCTACGGAAAAAACCAATATTGACGCATT
The DNA here is from genome assembly GCA_017986765.1 of Paludibacteraceae bacterium. Lineage (GTDB taxonomy): Bacteria > Bacteroidota > Bacteroidia > Bacteroidales > Paludibacteraceae > JAAYPI01. The sequence continues at coordinate 37,508 of JAGNUZ010000001.1, forward strand.
AAAAGAACTTTTGTACACCAAAGCAAAAGAGATACATACGGCACGGTTTCCATACAACGATTTTTTATACCAAGAATACGAAAATGATGATGATGATAAAGCATTATAACAATCCTAAATTTACTGTTTTATAATGATGTGGAAACAACCTGCTTGGCACATATATCAATACATCCGTTACTTTTTAAAGGCTAGATACAGAAAAGGACACGGCATTCATTCTCCCTTAGTATATGCTTTTGTCAAAGATATACTGGAAGAAAAAAAGCCATATTACTGTTTTGATTCGATCGAAAATACCAGAAAAAACCTCCGAAAAAGCGAAGACTCAATCTTTGTTGAAGATTTTGGCACGGGAATATCCTGTAACAAAAAAATAGCCAACATTGCAACAAACAGCCTAAAAAACAAACGCTACGCCCAACTCATTTTCCGAATTGTAGCTCACTATAAGCCACAGAATATCATTGAATTAGGGACTAGCCTAGGTATTACGACCTCCTACATTGCCTCGGCGAACAAAACAGCAAACATCTATTCATTTGAAGGAGCGAACGAAATAGCCAACATTGCCGAAAAGGTATTTCACCAACAGCAACTTACCAATATCTCGCTTATAGTGGGAGACATCACCTCGCAACTTCCCTTGTTCTTGGCTCAAACGAGCAAAATTGACATGGTATTTTTTGATGCAAACCATAAAAAGCAACCCTCCCTCGATTATTTTAATCTCTGCATAAAAAAAGCTAGCAAAACTGCCATTTTTATTTTCGATGACATATATTGGTCAAAAGAAATGAAATCCGCTTGGCAAGAAATATGTGCAGACAAAAGAGTCCGCGTATCTATTGACCTATTTTCTATCGGGGTGGTATTTTTACATCCAGAACTAAAGAAAAAACATTATTTGATACGTCATTAATAAAATATAGATTCTAGACTTTCCCCTTCACACAAAAAGAAACCCATTATGAAAATATATACGAAAACAGGCGACAAAGGTACTACTGGATTAATCGGAGGTACACGTATAGAAAAAAACGACCCTCGTTTAGAAATTTACGGAACATTTGATGAGCTTACAAGCTATTTAGGAGTCCTTAAAAACCAACAGATTGATGAGTTGCACAAAGCAGAAATTCACTTTATTCAACAAAACATCATTCAAGTAAATGCAATTTTTGCCATCGACTATACCTCGAATAGTCATTTAGCCGAAAAATACAACATAGAATCCAATGCAATCAGTTATTTAGAAGAACGAATAGACGCCTATACAAAATTAATGCCCCCATTGAAAGGATTCATTATTCCAGGCGAAAACATAGTTTCAGCACATTGCGATGTATGCCGAACGATATGCAGACGAGCCGAACGCAGAATATACGACATAAATTTAGCGTCTAAACAAGAAGAAGCAGCTATATTCATCAACCGTCTTTCAGACTTTCTGTATGTCTTAGCTCGAAAATTAAGTATTTCGTAAATTAAAAAAACATAATAAAACTCTTGCGAACTAAAAAAATATTTTTACCTTTGCGAGCGGTTTAAATAAGTTTTTGTAAAAATTAATAATCGAGAGATATAATATGTATTGGACGTTAGAGTTAGCATCAAAACTAGAAGATGCACCTTGGCCTGCGACCAAAGATGAGTTGATAGATTACGCAATTAGATCGGGGGCTCCTCTAGAAGTGATAGAAAATTTGCAAGAGATTGAAGATGAAGGCGAAATCTATGAAACCATAGAAGATATTTGGCCTGATTATCCAAGCAAAGAGGACTTCTTCTTTAATGAAGATGAATATTAATTAAAAAAAACCATTGCATAAGGCAATATTTTTGTAAAAAATCTGTTAATAAATAGCAAGCGGCAATTTATCCTTGGGGTTAAGACATAGCTTAGTCGCCAAATATATTTTTTATGAAGAAAAAACTTCTCGTTTGGTTGTTTATTGTTTCTGCAACAACAATAGGTTTTGCTCAGCAAAATGTACAGTTTAGTCAGTTTACACTGAATATAAATGCAATAAACCCAGCAGTTACAGGCAACAGCGAGATGATACAGATATCTGGAGTGCATCGTCAACAGTGGTTGAATTTGCAAAGAGCACCTCAAACAACGTTTATGAACGTCGAGTTGCCATTCCTCATACAACACTCGAAACATGGTGTAGGTATATCTTTTTTAAACGAAAGTATCGGTTTGTTTACCGATCAATCAATATGGTTAAAATATGCCTATCACAAAGAAATAAGTAACAACACAAACCTTAGCGGAGGTTTGGTATTTCAATTCAAAAGCCTTGGCTTCAATGCCAAAGATGCAGACTTAGGAACAAGCGACTATCACGCAGCCAGTGACCCATCAGTGCCTTCGGGGACAGATATTTCTGATTTAAAAACAGACATTGGTATAGGAGCTTTACTAACGAATAAAGCCTACACATTGGGTATATCCTTACAAAACATTGTAGCACCTACCTATCAATTAAGCAATGCTGAATTTAACTCTTCTAGACAACTTAATTTATTTGGTATATACAATATAAGGGTAATTAATTCGTTATACTTAATAAAACCATCAGTTTTGACGAAAACTGATTTCGCATCGTGGCAATTTGAAGTTGCAACAATTGTTGAATACAAAGAGAAATACTGGGGTGGTTTAGGATACAGACTACAAGATGCACTGATTTTCCAAGTGGGTACGCAGCTCGCAAGTGGATTGACCATTGGATATGCATTCGATTTACCTGTATCAAAGATGTTATACACCAGCATTGGAACACATGAATTATCATTATCGTATAGCTTTAAACTTGATTTTGCGAAAAAGCAAACATACAAAAGTATTCGATATTTATAAGCTTTAACCTAAGAATCAAATATGAAAAAATTACTTGTCTTATTAGTTGCTGTTACAGCTCTTGCCAGTTGTAGTAATAAAGGAAGCGGAGAATTAGTTGGCGTAAAAGGTGATGCATGGAAAGACCCTACCCCTTACGGGATGGTATTTATTCCATCTGGATCTTTTACTATGGGATCAAACGACCAAGATGCCAATTGGGCTCTTTCTACACAAGCTAAAGTAGTATCTGTAGATGCTTTCTGGATGGACGAAACTGAAATTACAAACCGCGAATACAAGCAATTTGTATATTGGGTTCGCGACTCAATTGCACGGACAAAACTGGGCGAAGCTGACGAAACATTCCTTATCACACAAGATAAAAGAGGAAATGAATTGGAAAAACCACGTTTAAACTGGAAACCAAAAATTCCATGGTCTAAAGCAAACGAAGAGCAAACAGAAGCAATAGACGCCATGTATTACTCTCCTGATGAATCTCTTTCAACCACAAAAGAGTTAAACGGTCATATCCTACACTACAAATATACATGGATAGATTATAATCAAGCTGCTCTAAAACGCAACAAATTCAACACAAACACAGGTAAGTTTGAAGCTGACTTATCTTTATTAGGGAAAGGCAAAGACAGTGCAGACGTAATGGTTAAAAAAGACACTGCTTTTCTAACTGAAGAAGGATATATTTCAAATCAAACTAAATTTGTTGAATTGAAAAATAGAAGAGATTTCATTTCTTCTAAAATCATCAATATTTATCCTGACACCCTTTCATGGGTGAGAGACTTTACGTATGCATACAACGAGCCTTACATGAAAATGTATTTCTACCATGACGGTTATGGCGATTATCCTGTAGTAGGTATCAACTGGGAACAAGCTAGTGCATTCTGCCATTGGAGAACAAACTTCTACAACCAAGCACAAATCAACAACAATCGTCACATTGTACAAGACTATCGCTTACCTACGGAATCTGAGTGGGAATACGCAGCTAGAGGTGGCAAAGACTTATCTATGTATCCTTGGGGTGGCAATTACATAAGAACTGCAAAAGGTTGCTTTATGGCAAATTTCAAACCACAAAGAGGAAACTATACGGTGGACGGTTTTATGATAGCTGCACAAGTAGCATCTTTCCCTCCTAACAATTACGGGTTATATGACATGTCTGGCAACGTAGCCGAATGGACATCATCTGCATACCACGAATCAAACTACAGTTTTGTAAACGACTTGAATCCTAGCTACCAATACAACGCCAAAGCTAGTGATCCTGAAATTATGAAACGTAAAGTTATACGTGGTGGTTCTTGGAAAGATATAGGCTATTACCTACAATGTGGTACAAGAACTTATGATTATCAAACAGAATCAAGATCATATATTGGTTTCCGTTGCGTAAGAAGTGTTATCGGAGCAAATTACTAATACTATAATTTCAAAAAAACTATTAACCTTAAAATCACACACAATGTCTAAAGAAAATTATTTAAGTAGCCCTAAGGGGAAAAAGATGACAGGATTGGCTTATGGATTAGGAGCCTCATTGGTTATCATTGGAGCTTTATTTAAAATTATGCACTTCCCCGGTGCTGGTATTATGTTATCAGTCGGTATGGGTGTTGAGGCATTACTATTTGCAATGTCTGCATTTGAAGATCCACATACAGAATACGATTGGAGTGTAGTATATCCAGAATTAGCTGGAGGAGAAGGAACAGAAAGAGCCCCTAAAACACAACAACAAACAGCTTCATTAAACCTTTCTGGCGTAAATGCATTGGGTCAAGAAGAGGTAGAGAAACTGAAAGAAGGCATTCGCAAATTAGGTGATACTGCTTCACAGATTGCAGATATATCTAGTGCATCTACAGCATCATCTGCTTACGTTAAAAACATGAATACGGCTTCTGATGCAATCAGTGCGTTTGCTTCTACTCAAGTAGGATTAAAAAACTCTTCTGACTCATTGTTCCAATCATATAGAACTGTAGCAGAAAGTATGACTGCAGCAGCATCTGATGCTAAAGGATATATGCAAGAAATGCAAGGGATTACTAGAAACCTTTCTTCTATCAACGCAAGCTACGAATTACAATTGAAAAATATTGATTCTCAATCTAGCTTGTTAGAGAGTATGACCGGTGATCTTACTAAAATTAAAACAAACATGGGTGATGCTGCGTCTGAAACAGAATCATTCAAAGTACAAGCTACCAAATTAACACAACAAGTTAGCAGCTTGAACAATGTCTATGGTAATATGCTTAATGCGTTCAGCGCAAGAGCGTAATCACAACAATTGTTTAATCTAAATTTGAAAAATATAAAATAATATGAGTGCAGCTAATTGTCCGGAAACCCCGAGACAGAAAATGATAGGTATGATGTACCTGGTACTTACGGCAATGCTTGCATTGAACGTATCTGCTGACGTACTCAATGGGTTTACTTTAGTTCATGAAAGTTTAAATGAAAGTAAAGCTACAACTGAGATACAAAACACCATCCTTTTAGGTCAATTTGAAGATTTAAAATCTCAAAATCCACAAAGAGTAGGAGAATGGCTTGACAAAGCTAAAACAGTACAAGCTAAAACAGATTCATTGTATAATGCAATAGAAACCCTTAAACTTGATATTGTAGTACAAGCAGATGGTTCTGACGCTGATGTAAACAACATCCAAAACAAATCTAATTTAGATGCTGGTGGTCAAATTGCCCTTGTAACAGGTAGAGCTCGAAAATTAAAAGAATCTATAGAGCAATACAAAGCAGATATGACGGAAATGGTAGGTAAAGATTCGGCTAAAGTACATTACTTGAATCAAACGTATAACACAGGGATGGTAACCAAACAAAATGGGGACAAAATTTCGTGGGAAGGTGCCATTTTTGAGTCAATGCCTGTAGTAGCATCTATTACTTTGCTTACCAAAGTACAAGCAGACTTAAAACACACGGAACTTACAGTAGTAAACCACTTGAAAAACCAAGTAGACGCAAGTGACTTCCGTGTAAACAAAATTGAAGCATTAGTAATTGCAGAATCTAATTACATAACTAGAGGAGGTCGTTATTCAGCTAAAATTGTATTGGCAGCTATTGACTCTACGATGAAACCAAAAATCATTGTAAATGGAAGAGAATTAGAAGGAGATAAAAATGATTATATTGTACAAGCAGGTTCTGTAGGTACATTCCCTGTAAAAGGAACAATTCTATTACCTCGTTTAGATGGCTCAACACAATCATACGACTTTACAAGTTCTTATATGGTAGGTGAACCAACGGCAACTATTTCTGCAGACTTGATGAACGTATTATATGCTGGGATTCAAAATCCAATTAGTGTATCTGTTCCTGGGATTCCAGCAGCAAACATTAATGTGAGTGTAAGTAATGGTACATTAACCCGTACGGGAAAAGGATGGAACATTAACCCACGAGTAGGTCAAGATTGTAACATTTCTGTATCCGCTAAAATGAGTGACGGTCGTGTGCAATCTATCGGTTCAAAACCTTTTAGAGTAAAAGCTCTTCCACCTCCATTGGCTTACATCGAATTTAAAGATGACAAAGGCAATACACAACAATACAAAGGAACTGGACGCCCTATTCCAAAAGCTTTCTTAATCAATTCAAACGGAGTAAGAGCTGCTTTAGATGATTCTGATTTAGATGTTAAGTATCAAGTATTAGGTTTTGATGTGAACTTCTATGATTCAATGGGAAACGCTATCGTAAAAACATCTAACAATCAATCTTTTGCGGATGATCAAATGAGTTTGATGAGAGGCATGTCAAAAGGAAAAAAATTCTTCATCTCTCGAGTTCGTGCTAAAGGACCAGACGGAATTGAAAGAGTATTACCTCCACTAGAAGTAACTATAAACTAAAACGTTGCAGTAATGAGAAAAACGTATTATCATCTAATTATCATAGGGCTATTCTTTTTTGCTACCTCAATAAGTGCACAAGAAGGTGGTGCATCATTCTTCGACGATAATGGAGAGATTGCTACCAATATCCCAACTAGTGTCTCTCTAGAAGATAGAAAACCAATAGAATACAACAATCCTCGTGCAGATGATATTATTTGGCAAAAGGTCGTATATCGTATTATTGACTTGAGAGAAAAAATGAACTTTCCTTTGTATTTCCCTGTGATAGCAACTGATAATCGTCAAAGTTTATTTACAACAATTTTTCGTTTAGTAGAGAAAGACAGTATTAAGGTTTATGCATATGAAGATAATAAAGAAATCTTTACGGATGCTAAATTAACTACGTTTGATAAAGTGTTTGGCAACTACATGGTCCGTCCAACAGAAATAGACTCTATTAGTGGCGATACTGTAATGAAACCATTTGATGAAAGTGATATTCCAACTACAGAAGTAATGAAATACTATGTGAAAGAAGTATGGTATTTTGATAAGCACAATTCTCATTTTAATGTACGTATTATGGCTATATGTCCGATATGGTACAGAGATGACTATGACTTAGGAATACAAAAAACACCGTTATTCTGGATACCGTTTGATATGTTGAGACCTTATTTAGCACAAAGCGAAGTGTTGGTTTCTGACAGAAACAACGGTGCTAGAGAAACGATGGATGATTTATTCATTAAACGTAGATTTAGTAGTTACATCTTCAAAGAATCAAGCACGCGTAATCGAAACTTACTGCAATACAACAGCACTGCTGAGCAAATGCACAAAGAACAAGAACGCATTCGAAACGAGGTATATAATTTCGAGCAAGATTTGTGGGAATACTAGAAATAGAGCTATAGAAAACAAGAAAGTCGCTGTTAGTACAGCGACTTTCTTGTTTTACTTATATTTTGTTAAATTAGAGCCAATAAAAAATAATTAAAAGCTTATAATAAAGAGATAATCAGTATATTTGCTGTCTGAATACAATTAAAAAACAGGAGAAAACGCTTGGTTATAACTATACGCACAAAGGAATAAACAATGAAGAATATCACAGGAAATAAGCGTTATATCCTATTTTGTATTTTCGCAGCATTTTATTCAATAACAAGCGCACAGTATAATCACGAGATAGGTATATCTGGGGGAACATCTTTTTATTTAGGAGATGCTAATCAGAGTACACCTTTTCATACAACAGATTTTGCGTATGGTGGTTTTTATTTATACAATATAAACACACGCTATGCTTTAAAGGCACAAGTCTTGGTTGCTGAAATAGAAGGAGATAGTCGGGATTTTAATTATATATTCCCCAACAATCAAATAGGTTATTTTAATAGACAATTAGTTGATATCGGATTAAATCTTCAATTCAATTTTTTCGATTTAGGGCAATCACGCTATTATAATAGTCGCAATATGATTTCTCCATATTTTACCATAGGAATAGGTTATTTGGCTTATAACAATATGTTTGTGGGTGATAATGTATATAAATTCACAATTCCCGTAGGTATTGGTGGAAAATGGAAAATCACCAAACGCTTGAATCTGGGTGTAGAGTGGAAGATAAACAAACTTTTTGTAGATGATTTAGATGTTACCAACAATGAAAGCAAAATATTAAACAATCCATATCAAACAAATACAATCTCCTTTTTTGATACAGATTGGTATTCTGCAGCAACTGTTAGTTTATCCTATAATCTCTTTAATACCCGAAAATTTTGTCGATAATGCATATGAATGAATCCTTAGAAAATCTCGATACAACAAACATCCCTGCTCACGTAGCAATTATTATGGATGGAAATGGACGTTGGGCAAAGCAATGTGGTAAAAATAGATTATATGGGCATCAAAACGCCATTCTAGCGATACGACAAAGCACTGAGTTCGCTGCTGAAATTGGCATCAAGTATTTAACTTTATATGCGTTCTCTAACGAAAACTGGTGCAGACCTGAAGCCGAAGTACAAGGCTTAATGGAGTTGCTTATCCTTACAATTGAAGCTGAAACACCAACCTTACACAAAAACAATGTGCGACTACTTTCTATCGGCGATACAAACCGTTTACCCGACGATGCTCACCAGCGTTTGGCGAAATGTATCGAAACAACATCTCAAAATACAGGGCTTTCGTTGGTATTAGCACTCAGCTACTCTTCCAGATGGGAAATTGTAGAAGCAACGAAACAAATAGCTCTTAAACTGAAAAGAGATTTAATATCTCCCGAAGATATTACTGAAGAGTTATTCTCTTCTTATTTAACAACCCACTCTATACCCGACCCCGATTTATTAATTCGCACAAGCGGAGAATACCGTATTAGTAATTTTTTGCTGTGGCAAATATCCTATGCCGAATTATATTTCTCCCCTATTTTCTGGCCTGATTTTACAAAAGACGATTTTAAAAAAGCATTGCTTGACTACCAACAACGAGAACGTAGATATGGCAAAACAAGTGATCAAGTATAATTCTGAAAAATGAAAAAAAATAATATCAATACCATTACGAAACACACTATTAGCATAGTATGCTTTTGGTTTCTTATACACTTACACTTGCTAGCACAAGATTCAACTAACTATGTGCTAGATTATCAAAATCCACAAGAGTACGAAATAGCAGATATTTCCGTATCTGGATATCACCATTACGAACAAACTGTATTGATAGGTATATCTGGCTTATCTGTAGGGGGAAAATTAACTCTCCCTAGCGAAGAAACCGCTAATATTGTAAAACGATATTGGAAACAGGGATTATTCTCGAACGTAAGACTAGAAGTAAAATCAGTATTTGACAACAAAGTGTGGTTAAATTTGCACATTGACCAATTGCCAAAAGTCTCCGAAATTAATGTACACGGAGTAAAAAAAACAGAAAAAGAGGATATATTAAAAGAAATTCCTCTATCTGTAGGAAATCAACTTAGCCCATTTATTGTTGAAAAAACAAATACATTCATTCGTAATTATTTTATAGAAAAGGGGTATTATTTAGCGGAAGTAAATACATACAACCGTGACAACTTATCGCAACTCAACACGGCCATTATTGACATATACGTCAACAAAAAGTCAAAGATGAAAGTAGATAGACTCAAAATTGATGGAAATAATCATTTGAGTACCCGCAAGATTGATAAGGTAATGAAAAAAACAAATGACAAGCACAATATTTGGAACTTATTTAGAAGTAAAAAATACATACCTACGGAATACGAAAGTGATAAAAGTGCATTAATTGAAAAATACAATGAACTAGGATACAGAGATGCACGTATCATTGCAGACAGCGTGTATGTAAACGAAGGGAAAAAAACACTAACGGTTGAAATTAATGTAGAGGAAGGAAAGCAATATTTCTTCGGAGATATAACATGGGTGGGTAACTCCATATACTCGACCGAAACACTTGAACGAAGCCTAAACATACCCAGTGGAAGTACGTTTAATCAGAAGCTCCTCAACGAACGTATATACGACGATGAAGATGGTATCAATAATTTATATTTGAATAATGGATACTTATTTTTCAACCTTCAATTGATAGAAAGCAACGTAAGAGACAGCATTATAGATTTTGAAATACGCATTAACGAAGGTAAGCAAGCACGTATCAATAAAGTAAATATAGTGGGTAGCGATATCTTATACGAAAACGTAGTGCGCCGCGAACTCCGCACCAAACCTGGCGACTTATTTAGCAAAGCAGACATTATGCGTTCAATGCGCGAAATTGGTAGCACGGGGCATTTTGCAACTGAAGAGGGTAAAATGGACATCCAAGTAAACCCAAATATGAGCGATGGAACAGTCGATTTAACCTACGTATTGGAATCCAAACGAAACGACCAAATAGAATTATCGGCAGGATACGGACAAACAAGTATCGTGGGTATTTTAAGTTTGAAATTCACCAATTTCTCGATACAAAACATGTTTGATTTCTCAAAATACAGACCTCTACCTCAAGGTGATGGACAAACGCTTACGTTGAAAGCTCAAACCAATGGTTCGTACTATCAAGCATACAGTGTGTCCTTCCTCGAACCTTGGTTAGGGGGTAAAAGACCAAACTCATTGTCACTTTCAGCCTATTATTCTATTCAATCGGGCGTAAGTAGCACCTATAATTCTTCTTACAGCAGCTCCTATAATAGTTATTATGATAGTGATAGCGATAACTATAATAGTTATTACGCCTCTAGTTACGACCCTGATAAATATATTAAAACATTAGGTATTTCTGGCGGATTGGGTACACGTCTAAATTGGCCTGATGATTATTTCTCAATATACGGACAAGTTTCGTATCAAAATTACCAATTAAGCAACTGGGACTATTTTGCTTTTGCAACAGGAAAAGCTAATAACTTAAACTTTTCTGTTACCTTAAATCGAAATTCATTGGATCAGCCCATCTATACACGTTCGGGTTCTGATGTTTCTATTTCGGCAACCTCTACACTCCCTTACTCTTTATTTGACAGACAAGATTACAGCACGATGGCTGATACAGATAAATATAAATGGATAGAATATTACAAAATCAAGCTACACGCTAAAATGTTTACCCCTATTTCTAATGATGGGAAAATGGTATTATATAGCCGTGCAGAATATGGATTCCTTGGTTATTTCAATAAAGATAAACGCTCACCATTTGAAACTTTTTACGTAGGTGGTGACGGGATAACAGGATACAGCAGTACATACGCTACGGAAACGATATCGCTAAGAGGCTATACAAATGGGTCTCTTACGCCTTATTACGACAATGGCGGTCAAGCAGGTAATATGTACAGCAAACTGTCTATGGAATTAAGATACCCATTATTGCTCGAGGAAACATCCGTTATTTGGGCTCTAGGCTTCGTAGAGGCCGGCAACGCTTGGAAAGATTTTCAGGATTTCAATCCTTTTAACTTAAAACGTTCAGCAGGGGTAGGTATTCGATTATATATGCCTATGTTCGGATTACTGGGTATAGATTGGGCGTATGGGTTTGATCAAGACAATGCTATAAGAAGTGTCGGACCGAGTGGAACAAAGTTCCATTTTGTTATTGGTCGTGAGTTTTAGTTAAATTATCCAAAACAAATCAAACGTTTGCCCCATTAGCACAGTCTGTACGATAAGATAATATATATTTGCTAAAGAAATAAGTTGTAACTAAAAAAAATAAAAAGACATGAAAAAAACACTTCTAATCCTGTCGGGCATTATAGCCCTCAGCTTCAGCACAATGCAAGCACAACGTTTTGCATTAGTCGATATTGAATATATTTTGCAACAAGTACCAAACTACGAAGCTGCCACAGAGCAACTAAACCAAAGTTCCAAACAATGGGAGAAAGAAATAGCAGCACTTACTACTGAAGCACAAACTTTGTATAAGAATTACCAAACAGAAATGGTGTTTTTATCAGACGAAATGAAAGTAAAACGTGAAGAAGCCATTATCGCAAAAGAAAAAGAAGCCATGGACTTAAAACGCACTTATTTTGGTGCTGATGGAGAATTGTTTAAGAAACGAGAAAGCTTATTAAAACCCATCCAAGAAGAAATATACAATGCGGTAAAAGAACTTTCTGAAAGTAAAAACTTACAATTAATTTTAGACCGCTCATCGAGCACTGGCATTATATTTGCTTCTCCCACGATAGACATTAGCGACGAAGTACTACAACGAATGGGATACCAACAATAACAGATACAAACACCTCTCTAAGTAACAATTATAAAAAATAAAGACATGAAAAAAAGTATTCTTATTGCCTTGTGCATTACCTTATCGCTATCCGTATTTGCACAAACAAACGAGACCCCAAAATTTGGGCATATCAATAAACAAGATGTATTTGCATTGTTACCTGAGGCAGATGCTGCCATGAAAGAGTTAGAAGCATTACTCTTAAACTAT
>JAGNUZ010000103.1 GCA_017986765.1 Paludibacteraceae bacterium
ATAAATAAATCCATACAAAAAAGCAAATCTCTCAATAGCTAGTCCATACGTAAAAAATGGCTATCTTTGAGAGATATTTTTTATATGATGACTACACAGACACGAACCTTTCCTAAAAAAGAACATTTATGTGGTAAAATACGCATAGATAGATTGTTTGCGACCAACTCCTCGTTTGTACACTATCCTTTACGCGTATTATTTTCAATAGAAATAGAAGCCACACCCTATATTCCTGCACGCATATTGATTACGGTACCTAAAAAACACTTCAAGAAAGCGGTTGATAGAAATGCGGTTAAACGACAACTTCGAGAGGCTTATCGAATACAAAAATCAACACTTATAGATTACCTAACGATAGAAAAGAAAGCTATATCGCTCGCTTTTGTGTATCTTTCGGCAGAAAGAATGAACAGCGAAAAAGCATCTGAAATAATAGAAGGGTGCATACAGACGACAATAAAACGAATGCAAAAAGCAGAAAAAAAATGATGAAAAAGTTGTTTCAATACCTGCTTCTTATACCCATATACGTATATAGAGCTGTAATTTCCCCAATCAAACCTCCTACTTGTAGATACACACCTACTTGCTCTGAGTATGCCATCGAGGCTATAAAAAAGCACGGTCCCATCAAGGGTTTGTGGTTAGGAACAAAACGTCTGTTCAGTTGCCATCCTTGGGGAGGTAGCGGGTACGACCCTGTACCCTAAAACCACACAAAAACCTCTTGGTATGTATTACAACATTCACACACATAAAGCATCAAACACCACTGGTGTAGTTGAAATAATATCCATTTCGCCACAAGATACTATCAACCCACAGCATTTAATTTCTATCGGCATTCCACCATGGGAAATCAACGATGAAATGGCGGAAAACATTAGTTGGTTTCAAAATCTCATAACAAAAAAAGGGATTGTTGCCATAGGCGAAATTGGATTAGACAAACGACTTGACATTCCTTTTGAGAAACAGCTTAACCTACTCTCTAAGCAAATAGCCATTGCCAAAAAAAACCAGAAACCTCTTATTTTTCATTGTGTTGGCGGATTCAACGAACTCATCCAGTTGAAACGAGAGAAACACATCCTTAACGCTTGTATCATACATGGTTTTAGAGGGAAAGAAGAACTTGTCAAAGAACTTGTACGGCATGGCTTTTATCTCTCTATAGGAGAAAAAAGTTTGTTGCACAGAGATGCAATAACAACGATTCCTTTATCGCATCTATTTATAGAAACAGATATGTCATTCTGCAAAATCGAAGATATATATTCAACTGTGGCTCTGATAAAAAGCGTTTCCGTTAACGAATTAAAAAAAAGCATTGAACAGAATTTCATTCAATGCTTTGGAAATGTATTTTAAAATAGAAGTTTATCTATGCGGTAACTGAATCTCTAACAGCCTCTTCTACATTGACAACATAATCACCTAGTTTTTCACATTCACTGATTAAATCCATGTACGTTACACTCGATTGATAAGTATATTTCTGCTCATTTACATCTATGATGTTTTGTAATTTAAGCTCATTTCTTAAATCATTGATTTCAATTTCAATTTCTTTCGCATACCCTATATCAATAAATGTTTTCTTATCAAAATTCGCTAAAATCTGCATCATTTCATTATACGCTTTTTCTACAATATCAAGCATTTTGTCAATATTTGCTAGCATCTCTGGCGTATATTCTGATTTATCCTCATTTTTACGTTTCACAATACGTGCCATATTAAAACAGCTATCACCGATACTTTCAATTTCAGAAATCATGCGCATAATGGCTTGCAATCGGGTCTTACTTTCATCACTTAAACGACCCTCTGCAACACTGGTGAGGTATGTAGCTATTTCAACCTCCATTCTATCACTTATATTCTCATATTTCGCAATACGATCGTACGTAGCTTGAAAAGCATGTGCATCTTTTTCAACAAGCAACTCCTTCACCATATGGAACATCCTAAACGTACGTTCTGCATACACGTGAATCTCTTTGGTCGCTTGTAGAATAGATAACTCTGAAGTAGAGAGCAATCCTGTAGAGATATGCGTAAGGTGAAACTCTTCGTCAGTCTGTTTTTTAGGCAAAATCCAAGATACTGTTTTAGCAATTAGACCAACAAAAAACAACATGAAAGTTGTATTGATTATGTTAAAGATGGTATGAAACATAGACAATGCATACGATGTGGCTAGCTGCGTGCCTTCAAATTGTGACTTTAAAGCCAACTGATCAGCAGTTAGAATCGAATTATCCGCAGAGGTAATTAAACTCATAGTTTCAGGATCCATAGCTTTTGCAATAGCTTGCAATTGAGTAGGATCGCCAGGTCCATATTTTTGAACTATATCTGCTACCATATCAATAAAATTATAAAACACGAACAGCATCCAAATAACACCAAATATATTAAATACTAAGTGGGCTAGCGCTGCTCGTTTTGCCGATACATTAGCGGGGAAAGCTGCTATATTAGCCGTAATAGTTGTGCCAATATTCTCTCCTAACACCATAGCAGCTCCTAGTTCGAACGATAACCAACCTTTACTGCACATGATAAGCGTAATTGCCATAGTGGCTGAGGACGACTGCACAACAATGGTAAGCAGCATTCCTATTGCTAGGAAAATAAGTACAGATCCAAATCCGTAATTTGTATATTGAGTTAGAAAAGATAGAATTTCTGGATTACTTTGTAAATCAGGAACAGCACCTTTCAGCATATCCAAACCCATAAAGAGCAGTCCGAAACCTAAGATAAATTCTCCTAAGGATTTCCGTTTGTTGTTCGAAGAAAATACAAACGGGAAAGCTATAGCTATAAGAGGAAGAGAAAAAACAGCGATACTCACTTTAAAGCCAAACAAGGAGAGTATCCATGCCGTGATAGTCGTTCCAATATTTGCTCCCATAATAACGGTGATGGACTGAAACAAGGTAAGCAAGCCTGCGTTTACAAAACTCACGACCATTACTGTAGTGGCAGAAGAGGATTGTATCAGAGCTGTAACAAAAATACCTGTCATCACCCCCATTATCCTGTTTTTGGTCATGGCTGCCAATATAGAGCGCAAACTGTCTCCTGCAACTCGCTGCAAGCCTTCGCTCATTAATTTCATTCCGTACAAAAACAAGCCCAATGAGCCGATTAACTCCAACAAATCAAAAAAAGTGTATTCCATAATGGATTTTTATTTAAAAAAGTAAGGTACAAAAATAATATTTTTTATACATTTACAAAGATTTTTTAAGAAAAGATTCTAAACATAATCATAATACATGAATAAATACATCGAAATTTTTTGTAAAAACAACAAAAAAAAAGCACTTATTCCTTTTGGGAAATCCTTGTCGGAAGTATATGACGATTTGAAAATAGAACTACCTTACGCAGTGGTTGCGGCTAGGGTCAACAATAAAATTGAAAGTCTGAGCTATTCGTTGTATCGGAATAAAACAATCGAATTTATTGATTTAAGTAATGAATCGGGCATGCGTGTATATGTGCGTTCGCTCGTTTTTGTGCTATTCAAAGCCATTATTGACCTTATTCCAAATGGCAGATTGCGGGTAGAACACCCTGTTTCTAAGGGTTATTATTGTGAGATTACCTCAAATGGAGAAAAAATCTCACTTGAGCAACTTGCTGAAATAAAGCATCGGATGAGAAGAATTATTTCGCAAGATATTCACTATGTATCGGAAGATAAACCGACATCCGAAGCAATCGAGGTTTTTTCCAAGCACGAAAAGCAAGACAATGTCGACTTGCTAAAAACCTATAAAAACTACTATACTGAATACCATACGCTCGATGGATTGCCAGATTTTTACAGCGGAGCATTGTTGCCAAGCACAGGTTATTTGTCTATTTTCGACATTTTACCTTACCTCGACGGTTTTTTATTGCAAGTGCCCAAAAGGAATCATCCCGTAATTTTAGAGGACATTATTGTGCAAGATAAATTGGCAGGTGTATTTGCCGACCATTATAAATGGTGCAGAATAATGGGTATTAATAATATAGGCGATTTTAACAGTATTGACAAATGCAATTTGGGCGATTTTATAAAAGTAACAGAAGCGTTGCACGAAAAGCAAATATCAAAAACTGCCGATTTCATCGCTAATCAGCAGGCAAAAATAAAAATGGTATTGGTTTCTGGACCTTCATCGTCGGGCAAAACAACCTTTACCAAAAGGTTAAGCGTACAGCTAATGGCCTCTGGCATCAAGCCCTTATCCTTGTCGCTAGACAACTATTTTGTTGATAGAGAAAAAACCCCCTTGGACGAAAAAGGAGAATACGACTTTGAATCACTTTACGCACTTGATATTGAGCATTTTAACGAGCAATTAAACCAATTATTACTTGGTGAAGAGGTTCGTTTGCCAACGTTTAATTTTGAAACAGGCAAACGAGAATTCAAAGGAAACAGATTGTGCTTACTGCCCGAAAATATCCTCATCATCGAAGGCATACACGCATTAAACCCCACGCTGACTGCAAATATTGCTGAAGATGTAAAATACAAAATTTATGTATCAGCTTTAACCACGCTATCACTCAACGACCACAACTGGATTCCCACTACAGACACACGTATATTGCGGCGTTTGATTCGCGATTATAAGTACAGAGGCTACTCGGCTATAGACACATTAATGCGATGGTCTAGTGTACGAAAAGGCGAAGAAAAATGGATCTTCCCTTTTCAGGAGAATGCGGATGCTATGTTTAACTCTTCGTTGATATTTGAGCTAGCTGCACTCAAAAAGCAAGCTGAACCAATATTGCTAGAAGTGCACCACGATTCAGAAGCGTATCCAGAAGCTCACCGGTTGCTTAAATTATTGCAATATTTCAAACCCATACCCTATGGCGAAATCCCTGCTACCTCTTTACTCAGAGAGTTTTTGGGAAAAAGTGGCTTTCGGTATTAAGAAAAAATGGGGAAATAAAAATACAAATAATTATAGGGGATCTCTATAAGTAAAGTCTTCTATAATTATTTGTATTGTATATACTATTTTGCCCCTTATGGTACAGGACAAAAATCTCCAGTACCAGTAAAAGAGAATGTAGTTCCATCAAATGGTACGTTTTCACCTGACATATAAACACCATCAACGATAACTTTCATTTGGAAACCTTCAGGATAAGTACCAGTCCAAGTATAAGAACCATTTTCTTGACGAGTCATTTCTCTTGTTGGGTCTGCTACCCAGCCATTTTCGGCGAAGTTACCTGTAAAGATAACAACAGCATCAGCTGAAAGTTCGCAAGCAGGAGTAAATGTAAATGTACCTTCTCCACCTGGAATAGAAGGGGCACAAGGTTCTATTTTCCAATTCTCTATAGTTACATAAATAACTGTACCGTCAGCTGCTTCGCCTAAGTCTAAACGAGGTTCAGTGTTATATTGGATAGTGATAGATGCATCACCTTCAAGAATCTCAATGTTTTCCCATTGTGTTTCCCATTTTGTAGTACCTATATTTGGAGTTGCGATAGCTATAAGCATAGCACCTGCAGCATAATCAAATGTAACTGAATACCAAGTTTCTGTACCAGCCACTTTAGTAAAGGCAGCGGTACCAGATGCAGGGTCCCAGCCAAATGGGCTACCTGTTAATACAGCTCCATTGCAAGTCCCTTCTGGCACACAAATAGCTAAGGTTACTTTACCTGCAGGAGGTGCAATAATTTCTGGTTCATCTGTTGTAAAACTCACTTCATTTCCACTTCCAACAGCCACCCAATTAGTCCCATTACAAAAAACTAAGTTGTTATTGTCTTCATCGTATCTTATAGCACCTCTGTTAGTTGTTCCACATTCCTCATTGCTTATAGTTAGCAAACGATTAACCGTTTCTGCATGTTTAGCATAAGGAA
>JAGNUZ010000104.1 GCA_017986765.1 Paludibacteraceae bacterium
ATCTCCTAATGGAGTAGAAGTGCCGTGTACATTGATATAATCAATTTCGTTTGGTTGCATTTCGGCATCTTTTAGGGCAGCCTTCATTACATTGATTGCACCCAATCCTTCTGGATGTGGAGCCGTCATGTGATGAGCATCTGCTGTCATGCCAGCACCTTTAACTTCTGCATATATTTTAGCACCTCGTGCTAAAGCGTGTTCTAACTCTTCAAAAACTAAACATCCAGCACCTTCTCCCATAATAAAACCATCTCTGGATTTGCTAAATGGACGCGAGGCTGTTTCAGGACTATCATTGCGGGTAGAAATAGCGTGTAACGCATTAAAACCTCCTACACCAATATTGGTAACGGCGGCTTCGGAGCCTCCTGCAACGATAATATTTGCTTTACCTAAACGTATATAATTAAACGCATCAGCCAAAGCATGAGTACTAGAAGCACAAGCAGAGGCTGTGGAAAAATTAATTCCACGGAATCCAAATGCTATTGAAATGTGCCCTGGTAAAATGTCTATAATCATTTTGGGAATAAAGAATGGATTAAAACGGGGCGTATTGTCATTTTGAGCAAATTCAATTACTTCGTCTGCAAATGTTTTTATACCACCTATCCCTGTTCCAAAAATTACACCAATTTGATCTAAGTCTTCTTTTTCAACATCAATACCAGCATCAGCTACAGCTTCTTTAGCTGCAATGATACCAAACATCGAAAACATGTCGTATTTGCGAGCTTCTTTTCTGTCGAAATATTGATTTGGATCAAAATCTTTGACTTCACACGCAAATTGCGTTTTGAACTTGGTAGCATCAAAACGCGTAATAGGTTTAGCCCCACTTACGCCACTAATTAATGAATTCCAAAATGTTGGAATGTCTTTACCAATAGGGGTAATTGCACCTAAACCTGTTACAACAACTCTTTTTAACTCCATAAATAAAGTTAATTTAGATTATTTGTTTGCTTCAATATAAGTGATAGCATCACCTACTGTAGCAATTTTTTGAGCTTGATCATCTGGAATTGACATACCAAATTCTTTCTCAAATTCCATAATCATTTCTACTGTATCAAGAGAATCTGCACCAAGGTCGTTAGTGAAGCTAGCTGCTGGAACTACTTCTGATTCTTCAACACCCAATTTCTCTACAATAATAGCTTTTACTTTTTCTGCAACTTCAGACATAACTTTTAATTTTTGAGTTAATGAATAAAATAAATAATTCTTGAAATTTTAGCGATGCAAATGTAAGGATTATTTATGAATAATATCTATTTTAGATAAATATTCTGCACATCGCTTTAATTTTTCCGCAATAAAGTTCTCTATTTATATTTGCTAAATAATTGTTTAATAGGTTATTAACTATATGTGAAGTAAGCGGAAGTTATTCATAAATAATTCTTTCTTCCATCAAGCAATTGTATTATTAAATACTTAATCGTACTTTTGTGTCTTTGTTTTTACTATATAGTATAATCTTCTTTATTATGATAAGAGTTGCCATATTTGCATCGGGTTCGGGTAGCAATGCTGAAAATATATTTTCGTATTTTTCTGCTAATCAGGAGGTTTGTTTTCCCCTGATTGTATCGAATAAGGCAGATGCGTATGTACACGAGCGTGCAAAAAAGATGGGGATTCCTTCTCATTACCATACAAAAAAACAGTTTGAAGATGGCACAGTATTATCGTTATTATTAAAAGAAAAGATAGATTTTATCGTACTTGCGGGATTTTTACTGAAAATTTCTGATGATATTATTGCTCACTACCCGTTTAAAATAGTCAATATTCACCCTGCTTTACTTCCCAAATTTGGCGGTAAGGGCATGTATGGAGATAATGTACACCGAGCTGTAGTTGAATCCAAAGAAACTCAAACAGGCATTACCATTCATTATGTAAATGAACAATACGATGCGGGAGAGGTGATTTTCCAAACGACTTGCATGGTATTGCCCACCGATACCCCTGATGATGTGGCTAGCAAAGTTCATGCATTGGAGTATGCCTATTTTCCACGTGTATTGAAGTCTATTTGGTTTTAGTAAATATTGCTGCTATTTAAACTTCTTGAATAGTACGCCTTTGTGTTCTTCTAACTCCTTTTGTTTAAAACTTTATACTTTTTTATTTTACCGAGCATGGTATAATGGCTAACTTTGGGTTTCAGAAAAAACAACACTCAATTATATGAAATCCTTTGTTCATTTACATGTTCACTCGTATTATTCGATGCTTGACGGTATGTCGTCTATTAGCGGATTAATAGACAAAGCTCAGGCTGACGGAATGCCTGCAATTGCTTTAACCGATCACGGCTCTATGTTTGGTATTAAAGAATTTTACGACTATGCTAAAAAGAAAAATAACGGAATAAAAAAAACTATATCCGAAAAAGAAATAGCACTGACTACAGCTACAGACGAAGCGGAGAAAACAAAACTACTACAAGAGATAGCAAAACTTCAAAAATCTCATATTAAACCGATATTAGGCAGCGAAGTATATGTTGCAAAACGTACTCGATTTGATAAATCAGAAGATATAGATCGCAGTGGAAGTCACTTAGTAATATTGGCGAAAAACAAACAAGGATATAAAAATCTTTGCAAAATTGTGTCTTATGGATACATCGAAGGATTTTATTATCGACCACGTATTGATAAAGATTTATTAGAAAAATACAGCGAAGGACTGATTGTTACTTCTGCTTGTTTGGGTGGCGAAATTCACCGTTTGGTAGGAAGGGGAGATATCGAAGGGGCTGAAAAAAGCATTCTTTGGTTTAAAAAAATATTTGGTGATGATTATTATTTAGAGCTTCAGCGACACAAAACAGACAAGCCTGGGGCCGATACGCATGTTTTTGAGAAACAAGAACGTCAGAATGAAGTACTAATAGCATTGGCACGTAAAACTAATACCAAACTAATTGCTTCTAACGATGTGCATTTTGTAGAAGAAGAGCACGCCGAAGCCCATGATAGATTGATTTGCTTGAGCACGGGTAAGGATTTAGAGGATGAAAAAAGAATGCGTTACAGTAAGCAAGAATGGCTTAAAACGAGTGCACAAATGAATGCCATTTTTGCCGATATACCCGAAGCCATAGAGAATACGATTGAACTTGCGAATAAAGTCGAATATTACAGCATTGAATCCAATCCGATAATGCCTGCATTTTCTATACCCAGCGAGTTTGGTTCAGAAGCAGCGTACAGAGAAAAATACACACACGAAGATTTAAAGAAGGAATTTACCTACGATGAGCATGGAAACAAAGTGCTGTCAGATAAAGAAGCGAATGAGAAAATTGAAAAATTAGGTGGGGTAGATGGTTTATACCGAGTTAAACTAGAAGCTGATTACCTTCGGAAAATTACTTTTGAAGGTACTGCAAACCGATATGGAGAGGAACTTTCGCCAGATATTAGAGAACGCATAGAATTTGAGTTGCACATTATGAAAACCATGGGTTTTCCAGGGTACTTCCTTATTGTACAAGATTTAATTCAAGCGGCTCGCGATATGGGTGTAAGCGTGGGTCCAGGGCGTGGGTCGGCAGCTGGATCTGTGGTAGCTTATTGCTTAAAAATTACCGATATAGACCCGTTAAAGTACGATTTACTTTTTGAGCGTTTTTTAAATCCAGACCGGATATCCATGCCTGATATTGATATCGATTTTGATGACGATGGACGGGGTAAGGTACTGGAGTATGTAACAGAGAAATACGGTAAGGAGCATGTGGCTCAAATTGCTACCTATGGCACAATGGCTACAAAAATGGCGATAAAAGATGTGGCTCGTGTACAAAAATTACCACTTTCCGAATCAGACAGGTTAACTAAATTGATACCCAATAGTTTTCCAGAAGAAAAAGGGAAATCACCGAAAGTAAATATTACCAATTGCATAGAGCGTATTCCTGAATTGAAAGAGGCTCGCTATTCGGCTGATAGTCGTTTGTCTGATACCCTTAAATATGCTGAAATGCTCGAAGGAACTGTAAGGCAAGTAGGTATCCACGCCTGTGGAGTGATAATTGGAGCAGACGATTTAACCAATTTTGTACCCTTATGTACAGATAAAAATAATCCTGAAACTTTAGTAACACAATATGAAGGTTCTAGTATTGAGACTATTGGTTTGATTAAAATGGACTTTTTAGGCTTAAAAACCTTGTCTATTATCAACGAAACCTTGCGAAATATCAAAGCATCTAAGGGTATAACAGTCGAGATAGAATCCATTCCGATAGATGATGCTAAAACTTATGAATTATATAGTAAAGGTCTCACTACGGGTACGTTTCAGTTTGAGTCTGCTGGTATGCAAAAATACTTGCGGGATTTAAAACCCAACCGTTTTGAAGATTTAATAGCCATGAATGCCTTGTATCGACCAGGTCCGATGGCATATATCCCTAGTTTTGTAAATAGAAAACATGGAATTGAGGAGATTGAATACGATTTTCCTATCATGAAAGACCGTTTACACGATACCTACGGAATTACTGTGTATCAAGAACAGGTCATGTTACTGAGCCGAGATTTAGCAGGTTTTACTCGTGGCGAATCTGACGAATTGCGTAAGGCAATGGGTAAAAAACTTATTGATAAAATGGAAGCCTTAAAAGTAAAATTTATCAATGGAGCAACAAAAAACGGCTATGGTCCTGAAGAAAAATTAGAAAAGATTTGGAAAGATTGGGCTGAATTTGCCAAATATGCGTTTAATAAATCTCATGCTACTTGCTATTCGTGGATTTCGTACCAAACAGCCTACCTCAAAGCCAATTATACTGCCGATTTTATGGCCGCCAACTTAACGCGGAATAAGGATAACATTACGGATATCACCAAGTTTATGGAAGAGTGTAAGCAGCTTGGTATCAATGTACTTGGACCAAATGTGAACGAAAGTAGTATGAACTTTATATCCAATAAAGCAGACGATATACGTTTTGGTTTAGGAGGCGTTAAAGGAGTAGGCGGGGGAGCAGTAGAGGCGATTGTTGCCGAAAGAGAAGCGAATGGACGATATACTAGCGTCTTTAACTTTTTGGAAAGAGTAAACTTAAATGCGTGTAATAAAAAAGCCATTGAAAGTTTAGCTTTATCAGGTGCTTTTGATGAATTTGATGATGTAAAACGAGAAGCTTTTTTTGCGGAAAACTCAAAAGGAGAAGTCGTTCTCGAAGCCCTAATACGGTATGCCAATAAATACCAACTTGACAAGCAAACGATGGAAAACTCCCTCTTTGGAGGAGTAGATGCAGTGGATATTCAGCGACCAGAAATTCCGATGGTAGCAGATTGGTCTCAGTTGTATAAACTAACACGAGAAAAAGATATGATAGGCATTTATTTGTCTGCCCATCCGCTCGATCCGTATGAAATAGAACTGGCTTGCTTGTGCAACGAAACACTGTCCAACCTAAGAGATGTAAATAGCTTAAAAGATAAATTTGGAGCGAATCCTATTAGAGTGGCAGGTATTATTACGAAAGTCAACAATTTGCTTACCAAAAATAATATGCCGTATGGGCGTTTTGCTGTGGAAGATTATTCTGGCACACACGAGTTTGTCCTTTTTGGTAAACAATATACGGAACTAGATAGCTTGTTGCGAGAAAACTATTACGTTTTCATTCAAGGCATTGTGCAAGAGCGTAGAGCTGATTATAAATACACTCCCAAACCAGAAGATGAAGCTAAGTCACGCGAATTAGTCTTTAAAATTAATACCATTGAATTGCTCGAAGGTGTAAAAGAAAAAGGAATTGATAAGCTAAAAATTAGCATACCTTTAGTTCATATTACAGAAGAACTTACAACAGAGTTATATACCATGCTCGAGTTGGATAAAACAGAGAAAGGGAAAACACTCC
>JAGNUZ010000105.1 GCA_017986765.1 Paludibacteraceae bacterium
CTACATATCCATGGTAGGTCGGGATATACTTAAATCCTCCAGATAGATTGGCAATATTTAGGCCCATATTCGGTAGTACGGTATTTCCGTTGGAGTAGTGATTGAGGGTAAAATCAGTTGTAAAACGAAGCTTGCGAGTCAATCGTACTTCCATGTTTGCCCCAGCTGCTAGAATGACATTTCCCGTGCTGCCAATCACAAAATTATAGTCCCTGTTTAAGCCATTAGCTCCACGAATGGGTCGGTTACTCGCAATAGCCCCTTCAATGTCTGTGGGTTTTGTCGCCAACGATAATCCGCCTCCTAATTTCACGTAAAAAGCCAGCCAATCATTTACCATAAGCGGAAAATTGATATACGGATAAATGCTAATCATTTCGCCTAATATTTCAGGATTGCTCAATGTAAGGTATTGAGCCGCAATGCCAATATCTGGAAAGTTGTGGTACACATGCCAATCTTGCGAGCCATCAGTGCCGAATTCTAGAGCTACTTCTCCACCCAATGCAGGTCCATTAACCAATACTTCTACGTTTTCGTCGTGTGGATGTATGTATCCGCCGATTCCTTCTACTTTTATTTTGTAAGGAGTAAAATTTTCAGCAAGTATAGAGCTTGATATAAAGCAGGCAAAAAGAAGTATGTATAGGATATTTTTTGTCATTCTGAATATTGTTTGTGTTCCATACAAAATGCGTATCTTTGTGCTTGTTTGCTACAGCAAAATACGAATACGCAAATTTACAAATTTTATACCAAACACACGCTATGCAGGTATTGTTAATTAAAGAAATTCGATCCTTTTTCTCCTCTTTTACGGGTTTAATTGTCATTGGGATATTTTTGTTTCTTACGGGCACTTTCTTGTGGATCTTGCCAGGAGATAACAATATCTTGGATAGTGGCTACGCCAATGTAGATGGATTGTTTTCCTTGGCCCCGTGGTTGTATTTGTTTTTGGTGCCAGCACTTACCATGCGGTTTTTTGCTGAAGAAAGAAAATCTGGCACTATCGAATTGTTGCTTACGCGTCCACTTAGTACCATGCAGATTGTGTTGGCAAAGTACATTGCAGGCGTCGTATTGGTTTTGTTCTCTTTATTACCGACTTTAATTTATATGTATAGCGTAAGTCAACTTGGTTTGCCAAAAGGGAATATTGATTTTGGTGGGTTTTTCGGGTCATTTATAGGTTTGCTTTTTTTAGCCTCGAGCTATACTGCAATAGGGGTGTTTGCATCTTCTGTTACTGATAATCAGATTGTGTCTTTTTTGCTGGCAGCACTTGTGTCTTTTTTCTTTTACTATGGTTTTGAGTTGCTGTCTTTGTTTGTACCTTCGGCAGCGATACAAGATGTGGTGTCTCAATGGGGTATTAGTTACCATTACGATTCCATGAGTAGGGGCGTGATAGATAGTCGAGATGTGGTGTATTTTATCAGCTTGAGTGTGGTATTTTTGTATGCCACGAGTTGGTTCGTTTCCAAAAGAAAATAAAAGATGAAAAAAAACGTTTTGATAGCCTTTTTGATACTTATTATCCTGAATGTAGTGTCAGCTTTTTACTTTTTCCGTATTGATTTAACGGAGGAGCAACGCTATACTTTGTCGCCGAATACCAAACAATTGTTGAGAGGTGTAGATGATAATATGGCGGTAACGCTCTATTTAGCTGGCGATTTAAATATGGGTTTTTTGCGTTTGCAAAAAGCAACGTCAGAGATGTTGCAAGAATTTTCTCGCTTTTCTGGTGAAAATATTGCCGTGCAATTGGAGAACCCCTCTAAAGCAAGTTCCGAAAAAATGCGATTTTTGCAATACGAAGCTTTGGAGAAAATGGGCATGACACCTACTTTTGTCAATGAAAAGGATGCAGAAGGCAAGTTTATTCAAAAAGTAGTGTTCCCTTGGGCAGAAATAATGTACAAAGGAGATACGATCCGTGTTAATTTGCTAAAAAACATTCCTGGCAAATTGGGCGATGAGAATCTCAATGTTTCGATAGAAAGTTTGGAGTATGAGCTCACCGATGCCATTCGCCGATTAGTGAATAAGAACTCTGCGGGGCGAGTCGCGTTTATCGAAGGTCATGGCGAATTGACGGAATTGCAAGTGTCTGATATTACTAACGCCTTGGCTCAGTATTACCATGTAGATAGAGGTGAATTGGTAGGTGATGTGGGTATTTTAGACGGTTATAAGGTGGTGATTATTGCGGGTCCGACGGAGAAATTTACCGAAGCAGAAAAATTTATTCTAGATCAATACATTATGAATGGTGGCCGTGTGCTTTGGTTGGTTGATGGCGTGCGCACTTCGATCGAAATGCTTACAGCTTCTGCTACTACTGTGGGTATTGCCAATGAGGTAAATATCGCCGATCAGCTATTTACATATGGCATCCGCATTGCACCTGTATTGGTTTCCGACAAGCAATGTGCTCAAATACGTGTCAATGTAGCAGGTATTGGGCAAGCTCCTCAGTTTGAATTGGCTCCGTGGTATTATTTTCCTTTGTTGCAAACTTCCCCTCACCACGTTATTACTAAAAATCTATCGCCCATACGAGCCGAATTTGCTTCTGCTATTCAGTTTGTAGGCGAGAATACTGCGGTAAAAAAAGAGTTATTATTAGCCAGCTCCAATGTGTCGGGCATACAATCGGCTCCCATGCAGTTGAGCCTTGCGATGATTAACGAGCCTCTGAATGATGATTTTTTTCAATATAGTTTTGTTCCTATAGCAGCAATTTTATCGGGCAATTTTGAATCTGTTTTTACGAATCGAATGCCTCCCAAAGAGGTTTTTACACCGCCCTATTACCGTATTAAAACCAAAAGTAAGGTTACAAAAATGATTGTAGTTGCCGACGCAGATATTATTTGCAACGATATACAACTATCCGCTACCGATACCATCCCTTTGCCATTAGGCTATGATAGGAATATGAATAAGCAATTCGGAAACCGTGATTTTATCTTAAATGCAGTCAATTATTTGGCTGACGACGAGGGGTGGATGGAATTGCGTGCAAGGGAATTTACATTGCGGTTGTTAGATAAACAATCAATTGTTTCACAGCGTGTTATGTGGCAAATAGTGAATGTTGTATTCCCCTTTGTGCTACTTTTATTTTTTGTATTGCTGTACCAATGGAGTCGTAATAGACAATATGGAAATACCCGAAAATCTTCTCGAATAAGAGCATTATTTACCAAAAAATAATGTATATTTGTATTCTTAATTTGTAAAACAAAACATAATCACCTAGTCAATAAATTTTAAATTAAATAGAAATGAAGTTTGGAGTATCATCAAGTCATCTTTACGAAAGACTAACCTCTGTTAGCCGTGTTATTAACAGCAAAAACAGTTTACCGATATTAAATTATTTTTTGTTTTCTATTGAAGGAGACACATTGAGTATTACAGCTTCGGATACGGAAACGACCCTGATTACTTCAATGGATTTAGATGAAGTCGAAGGTGAAGGCAAAGTAGCTATTTTAGCTAAAAATTTGCTCGATATCTTACGCGAATTTGCTGATCAACCAATTACTATTACCATTGATACTGAGAGCTTTTCAATTGTGATTACAAGTGCTCAGGGTAAATTTAGTTTTATCGGACAATCAGCTAACGAGTACCCAAAAATGCACGAACTAGCAGTCGATAGTGCTGTGTCTTTTGATGCAGATGCCTCTGTTTTGTTAGACGGAATTTCGAGTACCGTTTTTGCAACAGCCGACGATGAGTTGCGTCCCGTGATGAATGGTATTTGCTTTGACCTTACAAGTGATAATTTGACTTTGGTAGGAACAGATGCACATAAATTAGCTCGCTATAGAACAACAGAAGTGAAGGCTGATAAAGATGCTATGTTTGTGTTGCCAAAAAAACCAGCCTCATTGCTTAAAGCTATTTTGGCAAAAGAATCAGGGAGTTTAAACATTGCCTTTGATACAAAAAATACGATTTTCACCTTGTCGAATTACAAAATGGTATGCCGTCAGATAGATGCTCGTTATCCAAATTACAATGCAGTAATACCTAAAAGTGGTCCTACAAAAATTATTGTTGACCGATTGGCGTTATTGTCAGGTGTGAAACGTGTATCTGTATGTACTAATGCTGCCAGTAGTTTAATTCGTTTTGCTATTACAGACAATCAAATTTATTTATCAGGACAAGATATTGATTTTTCAATTTCTGGCGAAGAATATATTCCTTGTCAGTACCAAGGTGAAGCCTTGGAAATCGGCTTTAAAGCAGGATTTGTAATTGAATTGTTGAGTAATATTAACGCATCTGATGTAGAATTTACGCTGATTGATCGTACTCGTCCAGGTATTTTTACTCCTGCCGATCAAGATGAAAGCAAAGATATTTTAATGTTGTTGATGCCAATGATGCTCAACGATTAATACAGATAAACTAGAAAATAATATGTCAAAAGTTATTATTATAGGTGCAGGAGGCGTAGGAACGGTTGTAGCACACAAGGTGGCTCAAAATAGCACTGTGTTTACAGAAGTGATGTTGGCAAGTCGCACAAAATCAAAATGCGATGTGATTGCAGCAGATGTCAAATCACGCTATGGCGTTACCATGCACACAGCACAAGTCGATGCGGATAATGTAGCTGAATTAGTTACATTGCTCAAAAAGTTTCAGCCAAAATTAGTAATCAATGTAGCTTTGCCCTATCAGGATTTAACCATCATGGATGCATGTCTTGAAGTGGGTGTAAATTATTTAGATACAGCTAATTACGAACCAAAAGATGAGGCTCATTTTGAGTATTCATGGCAATGGGCGTACCAAGACAGGTTTAAGAAAGCGGGTTTAACGGCTATTTTAGGTTGTGGTTTCGATCCAGGTGTTACGAGTGTATTTACTGCGTATGCAGCAAAACATCATTTCGATGAAATGCACTATTTGGATATTGTAGATTGCAATGCGGGAGATCATGGAAAGGCATTTGCTACCAATTTTAATCCAGAAATCAATATTCGTGAAGTAAGTCAGCGAGGTAAATATTGGGAAAACGGACAGTGGATAGAAACTGAACCACATGAAATTCATCAAGCTTTATCGTATCCCGAAATTGGACCAAAAGAATCGTATGTCATTTACCACGAAGAGTTAGAATCTTTAGTGAAAAATTTTCCGACCTTAAAACGTGCTCGTTTTTGGATGACATTTGGACAAGAATACCTAACGCATTTACGTGTGATACAAAATATTGGCATGGCGCGTATTGATGAGGTAGAATATAATGGTCAAAAAATTGTACCTATTCAGTTTTTGAAAGCTGTATTGCCTAATCCAGGCGATTTGGGCGAGAATTATACTGGATGGACTTCCATTGGTTGCCGTATTAAGGGCATCAAAAATGGCGTAGAAAAAACATATTATATCTACAACAATTGTAGCCACGAAGTGGCTTACAAAGAGACAGGTACGCAAGGTGTAAGTTACACGACAGGTGTACCAGCGACAGTTGGTGCTATGATGTTTCTAACGGGAGAATGGGGTGGTACGGGCGTATTCAACGTAGAAGAAATGAACCCAGATCCTTTCTTGTCTGAATTGGCAAAACAAGGATTGCCTTGGCATGAATTGCATAATATTGATTTAGAGTTGTAAATGTAAATCAACTTAGTTTTAAAAGAGTCAGCTAACTAAATAGCTGACTCTTTTTTTTGCATATAGAACAATAGGAAAGAGTGTTGAAAGACACTCTTTCCTATTGTTTTTCGGTTTTTCTTTTTCTTACCTACATCCTTCAAAGAATGATTTCGGGAATTTGTTTAGTTCGATTACGTCTCCTTTTTTGTATAGGTTGGGGTCAAGTGTATGAGCTGGTTCAGGGTTGTGT
>JAGNUZ010000106.1 GCA_017986765.1 Paludibacteraceae bacterium
GTATATATTGGTGCTCCCAAATTTGGTGCACGTTCGGCTGCGGGCAATTCACTAGAGGATATTGCCGAACTCATTGCATTCGCTCATCTCTATAAGGCAAAAGTATATGTTGCACTAAACACCATCGTCAAAGACGAGGAATTGGCAGAAGCGGAAACCCTCATTCGCTCTTTATATGCTATTCATGCCGATGCTGTCATTATTCAAGACATGGGCATACTCGAAATGAATTTGCCACCTATCGCTTTGCATGCAAGTACACAAACGGACAATCGCACCCTCGCAAAAGTACATTTTCTTGAAGCTGTAGGTTTCGACCAAATTGTATTGGCACGCGAATTATCTCTGCAACAAATTAAACATATAGCGGAGCAAACTACGAGTAAAATCGAAGTTTTCGTTCACGGCTCGTTGTGCGTAAGCTATAGCGGACAATGTTATATAAGCCAATCCCAAACACAACGCAGTGCAAACCGTGGAGAATGCGCCCAACTCTGCCGTTTACCATACGACTTAATTGACTCAAATGGTATCTTAATAGAAAAAGACAAACACCTACTTTCGCTCAAAGACTTAAACCAATCAGATCATTTAGAAGAACTGATAAATGCAGGAGTAAGTTCATTTAAAATAGAAGGAAGGCTCAAAGACATCTCGTATGTAAAAAATATCACGGCATTCTACCGTCAGAAACTTGATGCGATTATTGCCCAAAATTCGTCACTAAAACGCTCTTCTACAGGAGCTTCAACTTATACATTTACGCCCAATCCTGAAAAAACATTCCAGCGTAGCACCACTTCCTATTTTCTAAATAAACCAGCAGAAACGGTATTTTCGGTATTTACACCCAAATCATTGGGAGAAAAAATTGGCACTGTCAGTCAAGTAGAAAAAGATGCATTAGTCATTCAATCTAATATAGAAATAGCCAATGGAGACGGCTTGTGTTTTATTTCAAAAAAACAAATACTAGAAGGATTCAGAGTCAATACGAGCAAAGGCAATAGAATTTATCCTGCCGAGATGCCGGCTATTTCTCCACAAACAGTATTGTACCGCAATGCAGACGCTGCCTTTACAAAATTAGTGTCCAAGCCATCTGCCGAAAGAAAAATTGCTATTGATATTAAGGTAACAGAGAAGGAAGATAATTATACTTTCTCGGTAATAGACGAAGATGGTTATTCAGCAAATTACGTCCTTTCTATTGAAAATCAAATTGCGCAAAAGTCACAAGAACAAAACATTGAAAATCAGCTTTCTAAACTTGGGAATACGGTATTTGCTTTACGCAAAATCGCCCTCTCATTTACAAAGAATAAGTTTTTGCCCTCATCTCTATTAACTCAAGCTAAACGATTACTAATAGAAGAACTACTTGCTGTAAGACAAAAAAACACGATCCCGACTCCCACAAAAAGAAACTCGTCTGACGCTCATTACCCAACAAGCACATTAAGCTATCTTGGCAATGTGGCGAATCGCTTAGCCGCATCTTTCTATCAAAAACATGGGGTGGAAAAAATAGAGCAGGCCTTTGAACTCCAAAAACCTACAAACAACCCTATCTTAATGTTTTGCAAAGCGTGTATAAAAGACTCATTAGGCTATTGTCCAAAGAAATCGAAAACACCTTTTCCTTTTCAAGAACCTCTATTTTTAGTACATAAAAAAACCACCTTTCGAATAGAATTCGATTGCTCATTATGCGAAATGCATGTGCGAAATGAAAAAGAATGTTAAAATATTTATTTTATATTTATAACTGGTTATATTTGTACCATCTCTTTTAACCTTATATTATGAAAAAGATATACTTATCAATCCTTCCCGTAGTATTTATACTACTTGGGTTACTAAGCCCTATTAGCCTACAAGCTGATGTACACAAAAAAGTTATTCTCCAAGCATTTTGGTGGAATTATTGGAACGAAAACTACCCCAACAGCTATGCTAACTACCTTACAGAACTAGCTCCCCGACTCAAAGAGTATGGTATAAATGCCGTATGGATCCCTCCTTCCATGAAAAACACAGGAACAAATTCGGTAGGATATTCCCCTTTCGACCACTATGATTTGGGCGATAAATTTCAAAAAGGCACTACTTATACACGCTTTGGTACAAAAGACGAATTTTTGCGCATGGTAGCAGTAATGCATGCCAATGGCATTGAGGTAATGCAAGACATAGTACTCAACCATGTGGATGGTGCAGGAGGAACGAATGGTGCAGGAGGAGAAGATACTGGTGCTTGGGATAATAAATGGAAAAATTTCCGTTATGTATCGTATGCTACTCCCGCAAAAAGTGGCAATGAAGCCGACTATTGGAGTAGAAGTGGAAGATGGTCAAAAAACTGGAAAAACTTTCACCCAAACAGTGCACACAATTGTAATAGTGGTGACATTTGCTCCGACTGGTGGGGACCTGATGTGTGCTATTGGGAAGGAGCATACGGAAGGAGCTCTAATATAGTAGGCTACAATCCAACTCAATCGGCTAACTATATGCGAAACGAGGCACGAAATTGGATGATGTGGTTTAAAAAGCAAACAGCTGTTGATGGATATAGGTGGGACGCAGTAAAACATATTCCCGATTGGTTTCAACAAGACATGCTTTGGAATGTGAAATACTCCTTGCCAAGTTGGTGTCAAGGAAGCGAAGATATGTTTAGTGTAGGCGAGTATGTTGGTAGTCAAACCGAAATGGATAATTATTGTACCGCCATTCAATATGCTAATGGAGGTAACGAATTTAGCATGGGTACATTTGATTTTTCTTTAAGAAGCAGTATTCAAAGCGTAATTCAAGGAGGCGGTTTTGGGGACATTGGTAGCATACCAGGTAGCCAACAAACCAAAAGATTTGCTAATTATGCCTCGCAAAAAGTGCATAGAGTAGTCCCTTTTGTTAACAACCATGATACCTTCAGACCAATATTAGATGATGATGGGAAATATAAAGGCTGGGATTACAGCAATCAAATAGGAGGAAATGTAGATCCTTTTGACAAACGTTTGGGAATGGCATATGCCATAATAATGGGAGTTGATGGCAATCCAGGTATATTCATGGAAGACCTTTTTAATTTAAGCAATGGAAAAAGATTTAGTCATGACCCGAAAAATGAAACAGACCTACCTGTGCGAAGTTCTGTTAGAAACCTTATTTGGTGTCATCAAAATCTTGGATTTAAATATGGCGATTACAAAGTTCGCTATCAATCAGAAGATTTATTAGTAATAGAAAGAGCAGGGAAAGCAATTATTGCTATAACAGACAATATATCAGCCAATCAAGAAGCATGGATCGATACAGATTTTAGAAATGTAGATATGAAGGACTATTCCAATGGAACAAGTGAAATTCGGCAAGTATATGCTGATGGTCGTTTTAATGTTAAAATAACCAATGTAGGCAAGGAATTGGGCTATGCCGTATGGGCACCCAATGGAGTAGCTGGAACTTATGCACCTTACCGAGCAAAATCCACTACACAGGAATGGGAAATGGCAAACGATCTTGGTGATAGCCATTGTGAATCCTTAGGTCAAGGTGGTGCATTGCCAGCATCTACCCATCAACGTGTTGCTGGTAAAATATATGTGGAAAAAGACAAAGTGGTATCATACAACCTATTCCCCGAACTAAGTGGATATGCTATAACACTTGCTTTATATGATTTAAATGGAAATTTATTAAAAAAACAAAGTGATGACAAAGAATTTGCAGGCGATTGGACTGCCACCTATACAGGTTGGGTAACACTGAAAATATGGAACAATAACGCTGAAAATGTAACCCAAAAATGTTGGGTTAGAGCTAAATACTACGCTCCTGCAACCGTTACTAATGTAAATATAGATACACCTGACACTCGTGCAAGCATCTGGACAGCGAATGGCAACACAAGCACATGGACAGATTGCAACAACTGGGAGCAAGGCAAAGTGCCAAGCAACAACTCCACCGTGATTATACCCGAAAATACCCCAATCGTACCCATTATAACAGGAAATGTAAGTATAAAGAAACTTGTGTTTGAAAAAGGGAAAGGCACTATAAGCAGTCCCGACATCGTGGTAAACGGAATATTAACCGCAACAGACGTAGAAGCATTAGCTGGAACAACATATATCTGTGGAGATGGAGAAACGAACTTTACAAATCAAGTTGGGTCATTCTCAAACTGTGCTACATCTATTACTGATACGAAAGGTAAAACATCAAAAATGTCGATTACACCAAATCCTGTAGAAAATATATGTGAACTTCAATTTACATCGAATGAGCTTGGCACAGCATTGTTCACTATAACAGATACCACAGGAAGAACCGTGCTCACTCAAGAAATCTCAATTGAAGCAATTGGATACAATAGCGCTACACTATATTTAGGCGGTCTAGCACAAGGCTCTTATGTAGGTACGGTAAAGGTTAATAAAAACGAAAACTCTATTATAATTGTAAAAAAATAGACATCCAACATATTTTTTACATTCGTTTCAATATAAAAACCCTTACCTTTGTAAATTAATAGTAAGGGCTTTTATTTACCCTTCATCTCAAGAATTTAAGTTATCAATTTTACAAACAATTTTTTACAAACATGAAAAAAACAATTCTTATTGTAAGCCTTTTAGTAGGTTTTATGGCGAGCGGTTTTGCTCAATCTCGTGCCTTAGGGCTTCGCTCTTTCCAGGAAATAAGTTACCAACATGCAGTTAGAAGCAATAACATGTTTCAAGTGGATGCAGGCTTCTACAACTCTGGAATACAAGCAACAGCAACTTACAACTGGGTATTTGGCATGCCTTGGGATTATGAAGGAAGCTGGAATTGGTACATTGGTCCTGGAGCATCTGTTGCATTAGCAAACGATAATGCAGTAGTAGGAGCAGCGGGTATGATTGGTGTTGAATACAACTTTTGGTTTCCTCTTCAATTATCCATCGACTACCGCCCTATCATTCCATTGATTGGATCAGACTACATGCCCTTTGGATTTTATACAAACTCAGTTGGGTTAGGCGTACGTTACAAATTCTAAAGGACAATACTTTTAGTAACTATACAAAAGAAGAGCAGGATTTCAATACAATCCTGCTCTTCTTATTTTCTTTCGAGAATATGGAGGAATCAAAAACGATTTTCTTATTCCTTATTAACAAAGGCTTTTACATTTTTTCCGTATCGAACAGCCAATGCTATTAAAAATCCAAGGACAAAGAAACCTGCAGCAAAAAGCAATCCATACTTTACTCTACCATTATGTGGAGGTTGAATAGTAAAATCAGAACTGACAGTAAGCACGTTATTACGAAGCATTATCTCATTTTTTATTTCTTGCAATTGATCACTCATTTCTAGAATGTTCGTGTGATAGAGTTGTGTATTCGTTTCTCCAATAAGTAACGCGCCTTCCATTTTTAAGTTTTTAGATTTAGAGTTACTTCCAAAGTACTCTAAATTCTTCAAGCTATCTAAGCCTTCTATCTCTTTTGTAAGAGCCAATTTTTGGGCATACAAAGATACCATACGAGCATTATTCGCGGCCTTAAAGTACACATCCGTATCAAAATAAGTACGAAGAGCATTTTTAAGCAGTGCAAAAGCAGTTCTATCGTTCGTCTTTATTAAAACAGCAAATTTATTTTGAATTGGCTTTAGATCCTCAAATTGTTTGTTTTCATCTATCACATTATACAAGCCTTGCTTTTCATTGCTATATATATAGAAGGGTTCTAACTTTAATACTTTTTGTCCAGGTTCCGACGAAATACCGAATCTAGTAGAAAACAAAGCATTTGCAGCGTATGGATCAAG
>JAGNUZ010000018.1 GCA_017986765.1 Paludibacteraceae bacterium
CCTTTGTGTTATCACTGATGCTTTTCTCGTTTTTTATTGGCTTTGCTTGTCTGAAATCTAGTGCTGGGAATAAGGTTTTTAGTTGTGTTACCGTAACTTTGTTCTGTGGCACATGCCAAGCTTTTAGGGTTTGACTCCAACTGGCACCTTGTATAGTTCGTAGTTTGCTTACCAACAATGAATCGTAGGGCAAAACAACTTTTATGCGGTTTTCATTTCGGTGTATTATTTGTTCGGCGTACATGGTTGTTATTGTAGAACGGTAGTGGGTATTTAAGTCTATTGTGTGTAGGTTTTAATTTGCGTAAAACTACTAAAATTTTTTAATTTAGCAACGTGTATCGGTCTTTTTTCCCTTTATTTTATTATCCCAATACCCCCAAAGAAATTTTTATGAAATTTTTATGTTAATTTACTTGCATAATGAACTTATGCTCATTATCTTTGTCGTATTAAATCAAACATAAGTTCATAACTAAAACGAAAAACAACATGAAAATAGCAATTTCTTCAACAGGTAATTCACTCGATTCGGCTATGGATAGCCGGTTTGGTAGGTGTGTATATCTTGCTTTTTACGATACGGAAACAAAAGCCGTGGAGTTCAAAAAAAATCCAAACGAAACTGCCGATAGTGGTGCAGGTCCAGCTACGGCACAATTTGTAGCAATACACGATGTTAGTCGTGTTCTTTCGGGCGATTTTGGTGGAAAAGTGAGAACTATATTAGACGGATTAAAGATAGAAATGGTAACAGTAGAGACCAACAACAAAACAATAGCAGCGGTAATAAGCACGCTGTAAAACGCATTTTAAAAAATTAATAGTTATGCCAAATTTAGACAGAAAAGGTCCCAATAGTAATGGGGCGAGAAGTGGAAGAGGATTAGGAAAATGCAATCCAGAAAACAAAGGAAAAACAGCCGAAGAAATCCTTCAAGGAAATAATAATCAGGCAGCAAACAGCACGCCACAAAGAAATGGTTTTGGAAATGGACAGGGAAATGGACAGGGAAGAGGTCAAGGAAAAGGAAATGGACAAGGAAGAGGTCAGTCTCGCCGTTCTCAATAAATAGATAAACTTGTAGTATAATATGAAAATTGCCATTGCAAGCGGAAAAGGGGGAACTGGAAAAACTTTCGTGTCTACCAACTTGTTTCACGTCGCATACGCTTCGGGTTATCCTGTTACGCTCATCGATTGTGATGCTGAGGCACCCAATTCGTCTCAGTTTATTCACGCAGAAACCATTTCTACATCGTACGTATATCAACTCATTCCGACCATAGATACGGATGTCTGCACATTTTGTGGCGAATGTTATGACGCTTGTCATTTTAATGCCATTTTTTATTTGCCCAATAGAAAAGAGATACGGGTGATGGAGGAGTTGTGCCACAGTTGTGGTGCTTGTTCGTATGTGTGCAAACATGGAGCAGTAAAGGAGGAATCGAAAATTGTCGGCAATGTGAAACACCTGCTGTATAAGAATCTTGCTCCTTTTATCGAATGCACGATGAATATTGGCATAGCCTCGCCTGTGCCTACTATCAAGCAGGCTATAGCCGAATGCCAAAGTACTGATTTGGTGCTGCTCGATTCTCCTCCTGGTATTTCGTGTCCTTTTATTGCTACGGTCGAAACGGCAGACTTTGTCGTGCTCGTAGCAGAGCCTACTCCTTTTGGATTGAATGATTTACGCTTGTCAATCGAAACCTTGCAGCAAATGACTATTCCGTTTGGCGTAGTCATCAACCGTGATGGTATGGGAAATCAGGAAATGGAAAATTGGCTACACGAGCAATCCATTCCTATTTTACTAAAAATACCGTTCGATATAGAAATTGCTCATCTCTATGCCGAAGGCAAATTAGTGTGCGAAACAAGCGAACTATACCGAGCCAAATTTGTAGAAATGATAGAGAGTATTTATGCGTATTCACAACAAGAAAAGCCAACCTTATGCAAGAAATAGTCGTACTAAGTGGAAAAGGAGGCACGGGTAAAACATCCATTACCGCAGCTTTGGCTACTCTCGGACAAGATATGTTGGTAGCAGATTGTGATGTAGATGCGGCAAATATGCACTTAATTCTACAGCCCGAAAATTACAGAGAAGAAGTATATGTGTCGGGTAGTATAGCGCATATTGATGCTGACAAATGTACCCTATGCGGTTTGTGTGTGGAGAATTGCCGATTCGATGCCTTATCGTATGGCGAAAATAAAATAATCGTAACGGAGCCATCCTGCGAGAGTTGCTTTTTGTGTGCTACTATTTGCCCCGAGCAAGCCATAGATATGATGCCCTGTAATAAGAGTCGCTGGTACGAAGGTACGTATCGAAAGGGTTTTTTACTCCATGCACGCTTGTATCCCGGCGAACAAAATTCAGGAAAATTAGTGAGCGTTATCCGCAAACAGGCACGCGAATTAGCCAAAGTAAAACAGATTGACACCATACTGTTAGACGGCCCTCCTGGGGTTGGCTGTCCTGTGATTTCAGCCGTTACGGGTACGCAAAAAGTATTGATTGTAACGGAACCGTCCATGTCTGCTTTTCACGATTTGCTGCGAATTGTAGAATTAACACGGAGTTTTAAGAGCGAAATATACATTATCATTAATAAATACAGCTTGAGTCCGTCTGTATCACAGAAAATTGAACAATGGTGCGAGGAGCAAAATCTGCCCATTATTGCCAAATTGCCTTACGATAAAACAGTGATAGAAGCCATGTTGCAATGCAAAAGCATCGTGGAGTTATATCCTGAAAGTGGTATTAGTAAGCAAATAAAACACGTGTATAAAATACTATTTGCCAATGAATGAGTTACGACACATTGGTTTGCAAGTTTCGCAGTCTGATGTAGAAAATTTTTATGTGCAAGTATTGGGAGGCATCATCGAAAATTCGTTTGTACTTTCGCCAGAAGATGGAAGTTTGATATTTGGCATAGAAAAACAAATGCCTGTATATTGGTTGAACTGCAACGGATTTATCATGGAACTTTTTGTAAACGAAGATGTTACTATACCAAATTGTCATCATACTTGCTTCTTTACCCCGCAGGCAATGGAAATACATACACGAGCAGCAAAAAAAGGATACCCCGTATATATACGTAAAAAATACGAGCAAGACACTTATTTTATCAAAGACAATCAAAGAAATTTATTTGAAATTAAAACAGCATAAAAATACATGATACACATCATATTACTCGCTATTTTAGTTGGAAACGTTGGTAGCGTATTGATAGCTGCCTTATTGCTTCGTTTAGATATACAAGTATTGCTCAAATGGCTCAAGCACGTCAATGCTTTTGCAGGTGGCACTTTGCTCGGAGCAGCTTTTTTAGGTATGCTGCCTAATGCCATTAAATTGGGTGGTGCCGAAGTATCGTATGTGGTGTTGGGAGGCATTGTCTTTTTCTTTTTGGTGGAAAAGATGCTGTTATGGCGTATCTGTGTGGATGAAAATTGTGATAGGCATTCGCAAGCAGGAGCTAACATGCTGATGATAGGCGATTCGTTTCACAATTTTTTAGACGGTGTTGTTATTGCTGCGGCTTTTATTCATTCTACGTCATTTGGCTTAATCGTTGCATTTTCGGTGTTTGCACACGAAATACCACAAGAGATTGCCGATTTTGGGGTAATGATTAAGTCGGGTTTTAGCAAGAAAAAAGCGATACTATATAACCTGTTATCAGGATTAACGGCCTTGCTTGGCGGGCTACTTGCTTGGTATTTTGGCCTATTTATTCAAGGTGTATTGCCTTACGTATTAGCTTTTTCAGCTGCGGGATTTATGTATATTTCGTTGGCAGATTTAATACCCGAATTGCATAAAAAAGGTAGCCTAAAAGAGTCTGTTTTCCAAATATTATTCTTGTTGTTGGGCATTTCGTTTATCATTCTTGCGATTACATTTAAGCCCTAAATAGCATTTTTTAAGGTTTTTTATTTCAAATATAGGTTATTAGCGAACATATGCTCGCAATAAATTGCTAGTTTTGTAATAGAAACAAAATATGAAAAAAATATGAAAAAAACACTCGTTATTGGTGCATCAGAAAATCCTGATCGCTATGCATACAAAGCCATTGCCGCATTAGTTGCTCACGGACATGAGGTAAAAGCCTTAGGCTTAAAAAAAGGAACAGTAGCTGGAGTAGAGTTTGATACAGAGCAACTTGCTTATTCGGCAATAGATACAGTAAGCCTGTATGTTGGTCCGAAAAATCAATCCAGTTATTACGATTACATTGAGCAATTAAACCCCAAGCGTGTACTTTTTAATCCAGGTACTGAAAATGCAGATTTTCAAGTACGGTTACAGGCAAAAGGCATTCAAGTAGAAGAAGCCTGCACATTAGTACTTTTATCAACCAATCAATATTAAGCAAATATGCCACGTCCACAGCAACATCGCACGCTCTTAACGCCTCCCAAGATGAAGGGGTTTAAACCCTTTGGCATACCTGGGAAACATTTGGAATCGGTTATACTCTTGTATGATGAGTACGAGTCGATGCGTTTGTTGGACTACGAAGGATTGAACCAAGAGCAAGCGGCTGAAAGAATGAATATTTCTCGTCCTACGCTTACCCGCATCTACGAAAAAGCCCGCAAAACCATTGCACAAGCCTTGGTTGAAGGCAAAATGATTCGCATCGAAGGGGGTAATGTCTCGTTCAATTCGCAATGGTATAGATGTAAAAAATGCTATAAATTGATTCCAGAGAAAGACAATCATACTGAACCTGATGATTGTTGTCCCTGCAATGGAGAAGAATCGCTCGAAATAATCGGAACAAAATGAGTGTACACGTCAAAATCGTAGTTGATAATAATACGCAACAAGATTCCTATACCACAGAGCACGGCTTGTGTGTGTATGTAGAAACGGCTACGCACAAGTGCTTAGTCGATGTGGGTGCATCTGATAAATTTGCAACCAATGCTGAAAAAATGGGTATCGATATTTCGGATATTGATTATGTGTTTTTATCCCACGGTCATCTTGATCATGTGGGCGGGTTGCCGTATTTTTTGGCACACAATGCAAAAGCGAAGATAGTGCATGCTGCATCCTTGTTTACGCAGCGTTATTTTTCTACACGTAATACAACCCGAGATATTAGCTTGGATTATATCTTTACGGAAGAACAACTCGCTCGTTTTATTCCTGTTTCTGTTTTCGTACAGATAGAAAAAGACATCAGCATACTTCCTCATATTTGCCAAAAATTCCCCTTGCCAAAAGGAAATAAATTTCTTTTTACCCAGTCGGGCAACAAAGAAATGGAGCGAGATATATTTGACCACGAGATTGTTGTGTGTTTTGGTACTACCAATTTGCTCGTATGTAGCGGATGTGCTCACAATGGTTTGCTCAATATATTGCATACTGTGGAGCAGGACCTTTCTGTTCCTATTCGTGCCGTAGTGGGCGGCTTTCATTTGTTGGACACCCAAGGTGGCAATACTTATGAAATGCCAGAAGAAGTCGAAGAGATAGCGAACGTATTGCAACAAAAATACCCTGCCACCGATTTCTATACAGGTCATTGTACAGGAAATAATGCTATCGAAATACTTAAACAGGTACTCAATGAGCGACTAAGCACTTTTTTCTGTGGGTGGAACACTACGCTCGAAAATTAAATATCCTTATTCAGTTATCAATATAAAAACAAAACAAAATGAAAATTGCAGTTCCTGTTAAATCAAACAATCAAATTGATGCCCATTTTGGACATTGCGAAGGCTATAAAATTTACACAACCGAAGGTAAAAGTATCTTAAAAGAAGAAGCCCTCGAATCGCCAAAATCCTGTGGTTGCAAATCAGATATAGCCTCTGTATTTCAACAAAAAGGAGTTACAATAATGCTTGCAGGAGGTATTGGAGACGGGGCCGTAGATGCACTTACAACACATAACGTAGAAGTGATACGTAACTGCCAGGGCGATGCCAATGAATTGGTTATTAACTATTTGAATGGAAATGTATTTGACAAAGGAGAAAACTGCTCAAGTCATAGTCACGATCACTCATGTGGTAATCATTGAAAAAAAAAGAGACAAATAATCGCTTGATTTCATCGTTATTTTGAAATCAAGCGATTATTTTTTTGAGTCTATCCTCCAGATGGTCAAACATACATTATTTCAGTCACCTAATTAATGCCTATCTTTGTTGGCAGTTAAAAAAAAAGAAATTACATGCCGTGGGTTAATTTTCATACTCATACCTCTTTCTGCGATGGAATAAGTCATCCTGAAGGGTATATTTTACAAGCAATTGATTTGGGAATGCCTGCGTATGGCTTTTCGGGGCATGCTCCTATGCCTTTTGCTACCAAATGGGCTATTCCTTCCGAACAACTACATGCTTATATTACAACGATTCACGCATTAAAGAAAAAATACGCCACTCAGATTGATCTGTATACGGCATTAGAAATAGATTATATTCCAAACCTTACAGGAGTTCATGTATTCAATCATTTAGAGCTTGATTACACGATTGGAGCCGTACATTTTGTTGGTTTTTTTGAAGATGGAAAAGCATTCAGCGTAGCTGGAAAAGCGGTAGATTTTGACAAAGGATTACACGAAATTTATGATAATAGCATCCAA
Organism: Paludibacteraceae bacterium; assembly: GCA_017986765.1. GTDB lineage: Bacteria > Bacteroidota > Bacteroidia > Bacteroidales > Paludibacteraceae > JAAYPI01. The sequence goes on from JAGNUZ010000018.1 coordinate 6,652, forward strand.
AAACTGGCAAGCACGTATTTTCAATTAAATTGTGAGATGCTAGAATACGATACACCAATGGTGCTTGCTCATGCTGATTTAATTAAAAATAGTATTTCCGACGATTCTGTCTATCAACAAAAATGGTACAAAAATGCCCTATTTGAAATGATTGATGTAGCTTGCGAAAAAGACGTTATTATTGAAATTAATACCCGAGGGTGGTACAAAAAGCGTACGTCCGAATTGTATCCGTCGGTAGAGGCGATAAAATACATGCAGAAAAAAGGAGTGCGTATGATGTTGAGTGCCGATACGCATTTGCTGAGCGAGTTGACAGCTGGATTTTCAGAAGCTGCTACTATATTGCACTCTTTGGGTGTGGACGAGATTGCTGTGTATAAAGGAGATGGTTTTCAGCCAGTTGCTTTCTCTGCCAAAGGCATAGCGTATTAATACTGCGTAAAAAAACAAAAGGCAGTCACGCCTGACTGCCTACTTGCTAACCTTAAAATCAAATTCTATGAAAAATTCAATAGTCAAAGATACCCTTCTATTTGATTGTACTAAACTTATTCAGGTAGAATAGTTCTTATTTTAACAGATTTTGCTTGTTTGTTTACAAAGCTGTTACAAAAGGTACATTATCCCCCTTTATTTATTCCAAAATGCGGGTGTAAACAAGAGTAAAAAGGTATATAGCTCCAACCGTCCAGCTAGCATTGCGGCAGATAATATCCATTTGCTAGCCTCAGGTATAGCGGCAAAGTTGCTACTTGGACCCACGGAGCCCAAGCCAGGACCCACGCCTCCGAGGCAAGTAACAATGCCCCCAATTGATTCTTTCAAGCCCATACCCGTACCAATAAGGGCTATGGCACCTATTACGGCTATGAATATATATAAAAAGACAAAGCTGAGCACTTTTTCCAAAATCACGTTACTTACCAACACATTGTTGTATCGCACTGGCATTATTGCTTGAGGATAGATAAGCCTCCTTACTTCATAAAAACATGCCTTCGTAGCAATCACTATCCGAATCATCTTGATGCCTCCACTTGTTGAACCCGCCGAAGCCCCTGTTAGCATGATGAGTAATAAGATAAACCACGTAAAAGGAGCCCATAAAATATAGTCTGCCGTAGCATATCCCGTAGTTGTCATTAGTGATGAGGTGGTAAACAATGCATCTCGCCATGCAGTTTCGACGGCGTTCCACGATATATGTTCAGAAAAATTGAGTAGAGAAATGGAGATAATAAGGGTGCTAATAAATAACAGTATGAGGAAATACCTCATTTCTTCATTCTTGAAAAATTTAGAAAAACGGAGTTGAAAGCCATAATAATACAAACTAAAATTAATACCAGATAATACCATAAATAGGATAATCACATATTGAATATACGGGGAGCTCCAATATGCGATACTCGCCTGTTTGGTAGAAAAACCACCTGTAGCAATGGTTGTAAAGGAATGGCATAGAGCATCAAACCAGCCCATGCCTCCTATTCGTAATAAGACAGTTTCTAATGCCGTGAGTATCAAGTAAATCAAGAATAAGCGTTTGGCTGTTTCTTGAATCTTGGGGTGTATTTTATCTTTTGTTGGCCCAGAGCTTTCAGAGCTAAACAACTGTGTGCCACTTGTGCTAAAAACAGGCAATATAGCCAATGATATCACAATGATGCCGATACCGCCTACCCATTGGCTGATGCTACGCCAAAATAACATACCGTGAGAGAGCTCTTCAATGTTGTTGAGTATAGAGGCTCCAGTAGTAGTAAAGCCCGATATTGTTTCGAAAAAAGCATCGGTGAACGACGGAATAGAGCCACTTAGCCAATAAGGCAGTAATCCCATAACAGAAAATAGTATCCACGTAAAAGACACAACAACAGAACCTTCTCTTTTGCCTATTTTTGAAGAATGACGATTGCCTAATAAAAACAAAAAAATACCCGAAACGCAACTCACACTTGCGGCAAGTACAAAGTAAATACTGTCTCCCTCCCTATACAGCAGAGGAACGATACTCATCAAGAGCAAAAGAGCGGACTCTACTAATAAAAGAGTTCCTATGATACGTACAACTAAACGGAAATTAAATGGAGTTCTCATTTTCCAAAAAAGACTAATATTACTTGCTAAAAAGAGTGTATTTTCTCCTGTTTCTCAAAATGAATAAGAGATGTGTTAGCTTGTCTTTGGAAATATGTTTAGGTGTAAGATGCACCATTTTGCATATTAGAAAAGGCTTGCAAATGTATGTAAATATCTTCTTTTATACTCATCAGAAATGTTAAATTTCCCGCACTTATCTTATTTCCAATAAAAAAAGGGGCGTAAACCCCTTCTCTCTTCTGTAAATCCGTATATTGGATATTATCTTTTTAGCAATACTTTACCATGGCGTTGTTGTGCGTTAAATGCCACTTGGTACATATAAATACCGTTGGGCAAAGTCGCAACAGATATATTCTCATTACTCTCGATGCGTCCATTATAAACGACACTTCCTTTTGTATCATATAGAGCTACGATAGCATTTTCTGTATCAGAAGGCAGGTCGATTGTAAGCATATCAGAGTTAGCATCTACATAGACAGCAACATCATTTTCTATTTGCTCTACTACCTGTGTAGTAGTTCCTGAAGGAGAATAGTAAAACTGTAGAGTTTCTCTATCCAACCAAGCATTGTCTTTGGTATATTGATTGGTCTGTGCTATTATTTGTCTATTCCCTTTATCTGGAGATTGGTAAAAGGTCGGTAGCACCAAAGATGAAACTAGCACATCATCGTTATAGCTGCACGTGTGTTCGCTTTGTATATCCCAATTATTCAATGCTTCATTCCAGCTCGAGTATACTATTTTTTTGAAATTATTATTTGCATCAAAAGTGCCTTCTTCTTTTTGCGAATAATCCCACTTGCTTGCAATCGTATTCCATCTATAGTCAACTAGAGAAAGGGTATTCCCATTAGAGTCTAAATTTAGGTTCTTTTTAGATATGTTTGTCCAAGTACCGCTTGTGCTGTTCCATTGACGATAAGTTTGTACCACAGGACGTTGCAAGTTATCCAACATAAATTCTTCTTTATAAGACGCTTCCCATCTATTTGTTACAGTATTAGAGTAATAATTAGTTCTAGAAACTAATCCTCCTGTTGCATTATATGCGAATTCTATTTTAGTTGCAGGAACGTATCCAGATAAGTACGAAGTTTCTGCTACTAGTTGCTTCTTTACATTGTAGATGTAATCTGTTATCCAATTCACCATCCAAGTAGCTGTTGCAGCATTCCAATCCGCGTAAGTACGTTTAGTTATTACACCATTATTTGTATAAGTATAGCTATATTTTTGATGATTTTCCCATTTCTGTTTGTACACATTGTAGGTTACATATTGTTCTGTTAGGAATTGCCCATGGTTATTGTACGTATATATCGTTTTCCAAGCACTTTCCCATTTACTAGCAGATTCATTCCAAGTGTAGTTGGAGTTTTCCGTTATTTGACCCAAGTCGTTGTAAATGAATCCTACTTGAAAAGTGGGTTTCCATCTAGCAGTACTCCATGTATAGACTGTCAAAAGTGAATTTTGCTCCTTGTTGTTGTAGTCGTACACAATTTTTTCTTTTCCAACTGTTACAATACTATCTAATTGTTGTTTTGATTCCAACGACAAAGCACGTACGGCACCTTTTTCAATGGTTACGGGTAAATCGTGAAATCCAGCTATGCTTGGATGTTGAGGTATTGCAGGTAATGTTGGTAGCGTATTTCCTGCAATAGCAGTGCTTGCTAATGCAAATATAGAAATGAATAAAAAGTATATATATGTTTTCATGACAGTGGATGGTTTATTAACAACTTATAGATTTTTTAATAATCGATGCTTTAATAACGATTGTTACACAAATATAGGGTCAATATGTTTAATATGTAAAATGATGCAGGGTGTATTGTATGTTTATTAACATAAATTCGATTTATTTTTATAAACGTATTACAAAAATGAGGAGAAAAAGCGGATTGGCGGGATAAAAAAACAAAAGGTAGTCTCGCCTGACTACCTATTTGTTAACCTTAAAATCAAATACTATGAAAAATCATACTGCGAAGTTACTGTCTTTTTAGATACAAGATAACAGATGCGAAGAAAACAACTGTTTTGAGATGAAATTGGGCAAAATTATTACATTTCTATTACAAAGGATTATCCTTTATGTATAAGAATAGGCTGCCGAAAAAAAACAAAAAGAGAAGATGGACGATTCAATAGTGCCTTTTGAAATAAAAATTCATTTAAAATAAAGAAAATCAATGAATTTATTTTTGTTTTGAAAATATTTTCATACTTTTGCAACGCTTTTGCGGCTGTGGCGTAATTGGTAGCCGCGCCAGACTTAGGATCTGGTGCCGAGAGGCGTGGGGGTTCGAGTCCCTTCAGCCGCACAACAAAAAAAGAACCGTTGTCTTAGCAAACACAACGGTTCTTTTTGTCTATAAAAGTGAATAATTAATTAATCTCGTATCAACATGAATGTTTCACAAAACAACATCGATCAAGTAAATGCCGTTTTAAACATTGTGATAAACAAGGCGGATTATACTGAAAAAGTAGAAAAATCATTAAAAGATTACCGTAAAAAAGCAAATATGCCAGGTTTTAGACCAGGAACTGTGCCACTGGGATTAATCAAAAAAATGTACGGCAAGGCTATGTTAGCAGAAGAAATTAACAAACTGGTGTCGGAATCTTTGTACGACCATATTCAAAAAAATAATTTGCCAGTTTTAGGCGAACCTCTTCCTACAGAAAATGCTCCTGTGCCAAATTTTGATACTCAAGAAGACTTTGAGTTTTCGTTTGATTTAGCATTAGCTCCCGAAATTAATTTAGTTTTAACAGCTAAAAATAAGGTTACACAATATGATATTATCGTTAGCCAAGATATGGTTGACAAACAAGTAGAAGCCTACAAAGGTCGTTTTGGCAAACACGTTTCTGCTGATAAAGTAGAAGAAAAAGACGTGGTAAAAGGCGAAATGGTAGAGCTGTTGGAAAATGGTGACATCAATGCAAATGGTCTTAAAGTAGAAAATGCTATACTTAGCCCTACTTATATGAAAGATAAAAAGGAACAAGCGAAAGTTATTGGTTTGGCTAAAGATGCTCAATTCCGTTTTAACCCAACTAAGGCATTTGAAAACGAAACAGAAATAGCTTCATTGCTTCAAGTAACCAAAGAAGTGGCAAGAGAATGTTCGGCTGATTTCTTGTTTACTATCAAAGAAATTACACGCTATGCTGATGCGGAAATGAATCAAGATTTGTTTGATGCAGCTTTGGGCAAAGATGTTGTAACTTCTGACGCTGATTTTTTTGAAAAAATTAAAGAAGGTTTAAAAGTTCAATTTGCTACTGATAGCGAATTCAAATTAACAATGGATATGAAAGAGTTAGTTGTAAAACAACTCGAAGGTACTATATTTCCAGATGCATTCTTAAAAAGATGGTTGCAAATAAGCAACGAAAATCTAACTGAGGATGCTATCGAAAAAGAATATCCAAAAATGATTGAAGACCTTAAATGGCAATTGGCAAAAGACAAAATAGCGAAAGAAAACGATTTGAAATTAGAAAAAGAAGACGTAGAGGCTGTTGCCAAACAAGCAGCTAAAGCTCAATTTGCTCAATATGGTATGATGAATGTGCCAGACGATGTATTGGTAGGCTATGTACAAGATATGCTAAAAAATAAAGATACAGCAAAAAACATTACAGACCGTGCAGTAGAGCAAAAAACCATTGATGCTCTAAAAACGAAAGTAAGCATTGTACCGAAAGAAATATCATTCGAAGACTTTAACAAATTCTTTGAGAACTAAACCCATAGCGTATAAAAATCGCTAAAAAAACTTTCTTTTAAATTTGGGAGTGTAATTTGTTTGTTGTTAAACAAAAAAAAATTATACCTTTGTTTCCCTGATTTAAAAGAAAGTTTTTTTATTGACTATATTAAATTGTACCGATTATGAATTCAGAATTTAAAAAATATGCCACTAAGCATCTCGGAATGAACGGGATGGCGTTAGATAAGTATGTTGATATTACAAGCAGTTATATTTCTCCCACTATTATTGAAGAAAGACAACTAAATGTAGCCCAAATGGATGTGTTTTCTCGTTTGATGATGGATAGAATTATCTTTCTAGGCACGCAAGTGGACGATTATACAGCCAATGTAATTCAAGCTCAATTGTTGTACTTAGACTCGGCTGATCCTGGCAAGGATATTTCCATATACCTAAATACCCCAGGCGGTTCTGTATATGCTGGATTGGGTATATACGATACAATGCAATTTATCAGCAGCGATGTAGCCACAATATGCACAGGAATGGCAGCATCTATGGGAGCTGTATTGCTTACTGCTGGCACAACTGGGAAAAGATCGGCATTAAAACACTCTCGTGTAATGATACACCAACCTATGGGTGGAGCTCAGGGACAAGCATCTGATATTGAAATTACGGCTCGTGAGATACAAAAATTAAAAAAAGAACTATACACTATTATAGCCGATCATTCTGGAAATCCTTACGAACGCATTGAGAATGACTCTGACCGAGATTATTGGATGACGGCCGAAGAGGCAAAAGCCTACGGAATGATTGATGAAGTATTAGTGAAACAAAAACAATAGGACCAAAATAACTATGTCAAAAAAAGACGACAAGTGTAGCTTTTGTGGTCGTGGCCGTCAAGAGGTTTCGCTATTGATGCAGGGTCAAACAGGCAACATTTGCAACGATTGTGCCGAACAGGCCGTGAGCATTTCGAAAGAAGCTGTGAGCAAGGTGCAAAATGAGAAATATCCCCTTGACCAACAGTCGCTACCAAAACCAAAGGAATTAAAAGCATTTATCGACCAATATGTTATCGGTCAGGATGATGCAAAAAAGAATTTGTGTGTAGCCGTGTATAACCACTACAAGCGGTTATTGCAACAAGATAAAAAAGATGATGTAGAGATAGAAAAATCGAATATTATTTTGGTAGGTGCCACAGGTACTGGCAAAACGCTTCTAGCACGCACGATAGCAAAAAAAATACATGTTCCTTTTACCATAGTCGATGCCACGGTGCTTACCGAAGCTGGCTATGTGGGAGAGGATATCGAAAGCATTTTAACACGCCTATTGCAGGTCGCCGATTACGATGTAAAAGCTGCTGAAAAAGGCATTGTATTTATAGACGAAATAGATAAAATAGCCCGCAAAGGTGATAATCCATCTATTACCCGCGATGTGAGCGGTGAAGGTGTGCAACAAGGCTTACTCAAGCTACTCGAAGGCTCTGTTATAAACGTGCCACCACAAGGTGGACGTAAGCATCCAGACCAAAAAATGATTGCCATTAATACCCAAAACATCCTATTTATTTGTGGAGGTGCATTTGATGGTATAGAGAAAAAAATAGCGGTACGTTTAAATACACAAATGGTGGGATATGCGGCTACCAAAATAGCACACAAAATAGACAAAGAGAATTTATTGCAATATATTTCCCCACAAGATTTAAAGGCCTTTGGCTTAATCCCCGAAATTATTGGGCGATTACCGATTTTAACTTACTTAAATCCTTTGGATAAAGAGGCGTTGCGATTGATTTTAACAGAACCGAAAAACTCGATTATCAAGCAATACAAAAAGCTGTTTGAAATGGATGGTGTAAGCCTACATTTTGAGGATGAGGTGCTAGATTATATCGTAGATAAAGCTATGGAATACAAGTTGGGTGCTAGGGGTTTACGCTCCATAGCCGAAATGATTATGGTAGATTATATGTACGAAACACCTTCGACAAAACAAGAGCAATTATCTATTTCTTTAGCCACCGCAAAAGCAAAAGTGGAAAAGGAGAAATATATTTAATTACATAGATACGGCATTTTTTTACTACTTTCACTTGTATATTTAAAACAAGTTATTACATTTGTTTCTGTTAATCGAACAAAAACACTTAGATTCAATTTCGCAATACAATGTCAACACCTTTTGTTTTAACACATGAGCTGAAAAAGAAATTCGGGTTCGGTTCCTTTAAGGGGAATCAAGAAGCCGTCATAACTAACTTGTTGAATGGTAACGATACGTTTGTATTGATGCCAACAGGAGGTGGTAAGTCTTTGTGTTATCAGTTGCCATCATTGTTAATGGAAGGCACAGCCATTGTAATCTCTCCCCTTATTGCGTTGATGAAAAATCAGGTAGATGCGATGAAAGCCTTTAGCGAAGAGGATGGAGTAGCTCATTTTTTAAACTCGTCACTATCGAGAGCTGCGATAGAAGATGTAAAAAATGATGTGCTTTCGGGCAAAACAAAATTATTGTACGTTGCTCCCGAATCGCTTACGAAAGAGGAGAATATTTTGTTTCTCAAAAAAGTAACCATCTCGTTTTATGCTGTAGATGAGGCACATTGTATTTCTGAATGGGGACATGATTTCCGCCCAGAGTACCGCAAAATTCGTCCGTTAATAAATGAAATCGGCACAGCGCCTGTTATTGCCCTTACGGCTACCGCTACACCCAAAGTGCAGCATGATATTCAAAAAAATCTTGGTATGGTAAATGCTACCGTATATAAGTCTTCGTTTAACCGCGAAAATTTATACTATGAGGTACGCACAAAAACCAATCAAATAGATAAAGAGATAATTAAATTTATTAAATCGCAACCTGGCAAGTCTGGTATTATTTATTGCTTGAGTCGAAAAAAAGTAGAAGAGTTAGCTGCGACATTGTGTCTAAACAACATCAATGCCTTACCCTACCATGCAGGTATGGATTCGGCTTTACGCACAACGAATCAAGATGGATTTTTGATGGAGAAAGTCGATGTAATAGTTGCGACTATTGCATTTGGCATGGGCATAGATAAACCTGATGTTCGATTTGTAATTCACTACGATATTCCGAAAAGTTTGGAAGGCTATTACCAAGAAACTGGTAGAGCAGGACGAGATGGTGGAGAAGGTCAGTGTATTACTTTTTATTCGAATAAAGACTTGCAGAAGTTAGAAAAATTTATGCAAGGTAAGCCTATTTCTGAGCAGGAGATTGGTAAACAATTGCTTCTCGAAACAGCGGTTTATGCAGAATCGTCTGTATGTCGGAGAGCATTGTTGTTGCATTATTTTGGAGAAAATTACACACAAGATAATTGTGGAAGTTGTGATAATTGTTTGAACCCTAAAAAACAAATGGAAGCACAGGATTTATTGTGTACTATATTAGAGACTATTATTTCTGTAAAGGAAAAGTTTAAAGCAGAACACATTGTTGATATAATTGTGGGTAAAGAAACCGCAGAAGTGATTGATTATAAGCATCAGGACTTAGAAATGTTCGGTACAGGAGAACATGAGCATCCCACTGTGTGGCAGGCTGTGATCCGACAGGCGATGTTGGCAGGTTTTATTGATAAAGAAATCGAAAACTATGGCGTGTTGAAAATAACCAAGGGAGGTAGGGCTTTTTTAGCTAAACCAACAGCGTTTAAAATCAGCAAAGACAATGAGTTTGATGAAGACGAAGACGAAGATGCAAATATCAGACGTGCAGGTGGTGGAACATGTGCTGCTGATGATGTGTTGTTTTCTATGTTGAAAGACTTGCGAAAGAAGATGTCCAAACGTATGGAAGTGCCTCCTTTTGTCATTTTTCAAGACCCATCCTTAGAGGCAATGGCAACTACTTATCCTATTACGATGGAGGAATTGCAAAATATTCAGGGTGTAGGAGCAGGCAAAGCTAAACGATATGGTGATGAGTTTCTTAAACTAATCACTACTCATGTGAAAGAAAATGAGATTGAACGACCTATGGATTTACGTGTACGCACGGTAGCCAACAAGTCGAAGATGAAAGTCTTTATTATTCAATCTATTGACAGAAAAATTGCGTTAGACGATATTGCCATATCCAAAGGATTAGAATTCCCTGAATTGCTAGAAGAAATTGAAGCTATTATTTATTCAGGAACCAAAATCAACATTGATTATTTTATCAATGAAGTTATGGAAGAGGATCATATAGAAGATATTTACGAATATTTTAGAGAGTCACAAACTGATGGAGTAGAGGCGGCTTTGTTGGAGTTGGGTAGCGAGTACACAGAAGAAGAAATTCGATTGATACGCATAAAATTTGTGTCAGAAATGGGCAATTAGCTCCTTGAAAAGAATTGATTTTAAAGAGATAACTTTTATTAGTTATCTCTTTTTTTTTGCAAAAAAATGGGACAACAATTGTTTGTTTTCCCACAAAAGAAAAGGCTCACTACTTCATTTTCTTTTTTTATAGTTTTAGACTTAGTCCTACGAAAAATGTACGAGGCAATGTTGGTCCGTATATATAC